>SKXG01000289.1 GCA_007128525.1 Pseudomonadales bacterium
CAAAGCAACGCCGAGCATGCCCTGATCGAGCGCGTTCATGAGGCCGCGCCCGATGGCATGGATTTCATTCTGATCAACCCGGGGGCACTGACCCACACGAGCATCGGGCTGCGCGATGCGCTGCTCGGCGTCGGCATTCCCTTTATCGAAGTGCACCTGTCCAACGTGCATGCCCGTGAGTCTTTCCGGCAGCACTCCTACCTGTCTGATGTGGCGGTTGGCGTGATTACCGGCCTGGGTGCGCTGGGCTATGAGCTGGCACTGCAGGCAGCGCTGGACCGTCTCGCTCACGACAGGTCCTGACCGGGTCTGTGCGCGCGTCAGACGCGGATACTCGGGAGGTGACCCTGTGCCCTGGCTGCGCCTGACACTGTCGACCACGGCGCCCTGGTTTGAAGAACTCAGCGACTTGTTGCTGGCAGCCGGTGCGCCAGCGGTGACAGCGCTGGATGCGGGCGATCAGCCCATCCTGGAGCCCGACCCGGGCGCCATGCCGCTGTGGCAGCACGTGCAGGTTCAGGCTCTGTGGCCGCCGGAGGCGCCCCTGGCGCCGTTGCGGGAACAGCTGGCGGCGTGGTCCGCAGCGCGCCAGCAGCCCATGCCCGCATTGGACACCACCTTCGTTCCCGATCAAGACTGGTCCCGCACCTGGCGTGATGGCTTGGAGCCACGGCGCTATGGCGACCGGTTGTGGGTGCTGCCCGGCGACTGGCCGGACGCACAGGACTTTGCCGGCGTGCATTTGTATCTCGACCCCGGGCTTGCTTTCGGATCCGGTACGCACCCGACGACCAGCCTGTGCCTGCATCAGCTTGCCGCACTGCCGCTTGCTGGCTGCCGATTGATCGACTATGGATGCGGCTCCGGCATTTTGGCCATTGCAGGCCTGTTGCTGGGCGCGGATCAGGCCCTGGCCGTGGATCACGATCCCCAGGCCCTGACTGCGACTCGGGACAATGCCATCCGCAATGGCGTGGCGGCAGCGCGGTTGCAGTGTTGTGCGCCCGGTGATTCAAAGCTGGCCGACTGGCATGGGCAGGCAGACATTCTGCTCGCCAACATCCTGGCTGGTCCGCTGACCGCGCTGGCGCCAACGCTCACCGGCCTGTTGCGGCCGGGAGCGACACTGGTGTTGTCGGGTATCCTGGCCTCGCAGTGGCCGGGTGTGGCAGCAGCCTACCCGGACGTACAGTTTGCGACGCCGCTGATTCAGGATGACTGGGTGTGCGCCGTCGGCGTAGTGGCCAGGCCCGGCAGCGAAGGAGCGCCTGTGGATGGCTGATGACGACCTTGAACCCCTGATCACTCGCTGTCCCGGCTGTTCAACCCGTTTCCGGGTGACCGAAGAACAGCTGCGCAAGGCGTCTGGTCGGGTTCGTTGTGGTCGTTGCTATCTGGTATTCCTCGGCACCGATCATCTGATTCTGAGTGATGATGATGCGGTCATTGAGGGTGATCCGCTGGCAACCTTGGATGCCCTGCTGAGTGAGCTCAACACCGTGGATGCTGAGCCTGCTGTCGTCACAGGGGCTGATGATGACGAGCCGCGCGCGGATGGCGCGGATCAGAGCACCGGCGTTGATGCCGCCGACGAACTGGCGAACGAAGCTGGCAGCGATGAAGAGCCGGCACCTTTGGATTCCGGGGATCCACTGGATCAGTTGATTGATGAGGCCTTTGCCGAGCTGCGCGTCGAGGATGAGGCGCCGGTCGAAGCGCGCGAGCTGGACCAGCCTCCGGGGCAGGCAGACATTGAGGAGGCCTTGACGGCATCGCTGGACGACGTGCCATCCGAGCGTCGTGATCTGGAACCGGAACCGGAACCGGAACCGGACTTGGAAGTTGAGCCAGAATCAGAACTGGCGCCAGAAACAGAACCGTCGCTTACGGCCGGTCTGCCTGCCAATGGCGCTGGTGATCTGCCGAGTATTGAGATCCCTGACCTTTCGCCTCGGGCGGAGCTGGAAGCTGAACTGCAGCGCACTGGCAGCCCGACCGGCACCGGGATGCGACGCTGGTTGCTGCTGGCATTTGTCGCCGGCCTGCTGGTGCTGCCGCCAACGGTGTTCTGGTGGCAGTTCGACACCTGGTCGAGGGATCCGGGCCTGCGGCCCTACTATCAGGCCGCTTGCGACATGCTGGGATGCCGCCTGCCGCAACTGCGTTCGCTGGCTGATTTACGCTCTCGCAGCATGACGGTGCGCAGCCACCCCGAGCTTGACGGCCAACTGCGGGTTGATGCGTTGATCGTCAACCAGGCGCCGTTTGCTCAGCCTTTCCCGGTTATCGAGCTGCGCTTCTCGGCGATGGACGGCACGCTGCTGGCGAGCAACCGCTTCGCCCCGGGTGACTATCTGCATGGCGACCTGCGACGTGCGCGCGAGATGGCGTCACAGGCGCAAGTGCGCATTGCGCTAGAGGTCCCCGACCCCGGGCCGGATGCGGTGAACTACCAGATGCTGTTCCGTTAAGCGCCTGCGTTGGCACCCGAGCGCCGGCAAGAGTAATATTGCGCTCCCGCACGGCAGACCCGGACACCAAGTTGATAGCAATAGGGCCGCACAAACTGCGCAATCCGATCGTGTTGGCGCCCATGGCGGGCGTGACCGATTTGCCGCTGCGTGAACTGGCCTGGTCACTTGGTGCCGGTATGGTCGTCTCGGAAATGACCAGTGCTCGTGAAGATCTTGCGGCAACGCGCAAGTCCCGCATGCGCCGGGCACCTGTCTCCGGAGCCAGTCCGCATACCGTGCAGGTGGCTGGTGGCGATGCCGAAACCATTGCTGCAGCTGCAAGGCGCGAGGCGCAGGCCGGTGCTGACATTGTCGACATCAACCTGGGCTGTCCGGCAAAGAAAGTCTGCAACAAGGCCGCCGGTTCGGCGCTGCTGCGAGATGAGGCACTGGTGGCCGAAATACTGCGGGCCGCGGCCGATGCTGTTGATGTTCCGGTGACTGTGAAGATACGAACGGGCTGGAGTCCGGAGATGCGCAATGCGGTGCGCGTGGCACGCATTGCGGAAGACGCCGGCATCGCTGCAATCACTGTGCATGGCCGAACACGCGCCTGCCGTTTTGTTGGTGCGGTGGAATACGACAGCATTGCCGCGGTAAAAGCGGCGGTCTCAATCCCTGTGTTCGCCAACGGTGACGTCGACAGCCCGGAGAAGGCGCGCGCCGTGCTGGACTACACTGGAGCCGATGGCCTGTATATTGGCCGTGCCGCCTTGGGTGCGCCCTGGTTGCCGGGTATGATTGCCCGTTCATTGGCGGGTCAGGCAACATCGGTTCCGGTTCCGGTTCCGGTCCCGGGCCAGATTCTGCAAATTGCTTTGCATCATTTACATGCGCTGCACAGATTCTATGGTCAGCGGGCAGGGGTTGGCATTGCCCGCAAGCACATCAAGGCCTATTTGCAGCAGTCTGGCCTGGGCGTGCGAGCCAGAGAATTTAACGTACTGAACGACACGGCCGCCCAGTCTGATTGGCTGGCCAGTATGATCGAGGGTGAAGCGCAGGCGGCCTGAGGGTCTGCGCAGATCGGGAAGCGACAGCAAGCCATGAGCGCAGAACACTTCAGCCAGACTCGCAAGCGACGACCTGTGCCACAACAGACTTTGGGTGCTGACGGTGCCGAGCGATCACGCCTGCCAGCAGGCCCGGCAGCTGCTGGACCGACCGCCGCCTTCACCAAAGAAGGTCGGCACCCGTCACTACAGGCCACTGACGACAGCGCCAAGGACATGGCGCCATTGCACGAGTGCGTCAGCGACGCCTTGCAGGACTATTTCGCGCATTTGGACGGGCAGGCGCCAGTTGGCCTGTACGACTTCGTCATGGCTGAAGTGGAGCGCCCTCTGCTCAAGGCCGTCATGCATCAGGTGGCTGGCAATCAAAGCCGGGCCGCTGAAATGCTGGGCCTGAACCGGGGCACGCTGCGCAAGAAGCTCAAACAACACGGTCTGCTGGAAAACTGATGTCCCAAACCCCTGTAGTGAAGCGCCCGTTGCGACGGGCGCTGTTGAGTGTTTCTGATAAATCCGGTCTTGAAGCCTTTGGCAAAGCGCTGAGCGCCGCTGGCGTCGAACTGCTGTCCACGGGCGGCACCTGGCGCACGCTGCATGAAGCGGGCGTGCCGGTGACTGAAGTGTCGGCGTACACAGGTTTCCCGGAGATGATGGACGGCCGGGTCAAGACGCTGCATCCGAAGGTGCATGGCGGCATCCTGGGGCGTCGTGGTCAGGATGATGTGGTCATGGCAGAGCACGGCATTGACGGCATCGACCTGGTTGTCGTGAACCTGTATCCCTTCGAGCAGACGATCGCCCGTCCGGACGCAACGCTCGACGATGCGATCGAGAACATCGATATCGGTGGTCCGGCGATGCTTCGCTCAGCAGCCAAAAACCATCGGGACGTGCTGGTGGTTGTTGATCCGACCGACTACAACGAGATTGCTGAGGTGCTTCGGTCTGGTGGCAGCAGTCTGGCGCTGCGCCAGCGACTTGCGCAGAAAGCCTTTGCGCACACTGCCGGCTATGATGCCGCGGTATCAGGCTATCTCGCCCGGCAGTTCGCGGCACAAGCGCCTGACGATGGCGACGCAGCGGCGCTGCCCCCATCGCTGCATTTGAGCTTCCGCCGGCAACAGGCCATGCGCTACGGCGAGAACCCGCATCAGCGCGCGGCCCTTTATGCCGAGCCTGGCCGCGATCTGCGCGGCACCGTCACTGGGTCGCAGCAGCTGCAGGGCAAGGCGCTGTCGTTCAACAACATCGCCGACACGGATGCCGCGCTGGAAACTGTACGCGTGTTCGATCAGCCCGCCTGCGTCATCGTCAAGCATGCGAACCCCTGTGGTGTGGCCTTGGGCGCAACTCTTGCGGAAGCCTATGACAAAGCCTTTGCCACGGATCCGACCAGCGCCTTTGGCGGCATCATCGCCTTCAACCGGCCGCTTGATGGCGACACCATGGCGCAGATCGTGGCGCGCCAGTTCGCCGAAGTCGTTGTGGCGCCGGAGGTCAGCGATGCCGCCCGGCAGGCGGCCGGCAAACGCAAGAATCTGCGCCTGCTGGCGTGCGGACCTTTCGACGGCGTGCAGCGTGGCCTTGAGTTCAAGCGCGTTGGTGGCGGTGTGCTGGTGCAGAGTGCCGATGAGCTGGCGCTGGATCAGCAGCAGCTCAAGGTTGTCAGTCGGCGCCAGCCCACCGAGCAGGAAATGCGCGACTTGCTGTTCGCCTGGCATGTGGCCTGGTTCGTAAAATCCAATGCCATCGTTTATGCGCGCGACGCTCGTACCATCGGTGTCGGTGCCGGCCAGATGAGCCGCGTCATCAGCGCGCGCATTGCCGGCATGAAGGCGGCGGATGAAGGGCTTGCGGTGGAAGGGTCGGTCATGGCCTCTGATGCCTTCTTCCCATTCCGCGATGGCATCGATGCCGCTGCCGAGGCGGGCATTCGGGCCGTCATTCAGCCGGGCGGCTCGGTACGGGACGAGGAAGTGATTGCCGCGGCTGATGAGCATGACATGGCCATGCTGTTTACCGGCATTCGGCACTTTCGGCACTGACGCGGGACTCGGATTCAGGAGGCATCTATGCAGGTCTTGGTCGTTGGTGGTGGTGGTCGTGAGCACGCGCTGGCCTGGCGTGCCGCGCAAAGCCCGGGTGTGAGCCGTGTCTTCGTTGCGCCCGGCAACGCCGGTACAGCCCGTGAGCCCGACCTTGAGAACGTCGACATCGATCCGATGGATTTCCCGGCACTGGCGGCATTTGCGCAACGTGAGCAGGTGGGCCTGACCATCGTGGGTCCAGAGGCACCCCTGGTCGCCGGCATCCGTGACCATTTCGATGCTGTCGGCCTGGCGTGTTTCGGGCCTTCCAAGGCTGCGGCACAGCTGGAAGGCTCCAAAGCCTTTACCAAGGCCTTTCTGGCGCGTCATCGCATACCCACAGCTGCCTATCAGAGTTTTACTGACGTCAGTGAAGCCGAAGCCTATGTGCGGGCGCGTGGGGCGCCCATTGTCATCAAGGCCGACGGCCTGGCTGCCGGCAAAGGTGTGGTGGTCGCTGAGACCGAAGCCGAGGCTCTGGCAGCGGTTCGTGACATGCTGTCGGGAAATGCCTTTGGCAGTGCCGGCCACCGTGTGGTGGTCGAAGACAAGCTGGTTGGTGAAGAAGCCAGCTTTATCTGTCTGTGTGATGGCGAACGGGTGGTGCCTTTTGCCAGTTCGCAGGATCACAAGGCACGCGATGATGGCGATCGTGGCCCGAACACCGGCGGCATGGGCGCCTATTCGCCGGCGCCTGTGGTGACGGACGCTGTACATGAACGGATCATGCGTGAGGTGATTGAGCCGACTGTTCGCGGCATGCGCGACGACGGCACACCGTTTCAGGGTTTCTTGTACGCTGGACTGATGATTGCCCCCGACGGCACGCCGAATGTCATCGAATTCAACTGCCGCCACGGTGATCCGGAAGCCGAGCCCATCATGTGCCGCTTGCGGTCCGACTTGGTGGACCTCTGTCAGCGCGCGCTGGATGGCCGTCTCGATGATGTCAGTCTGGACTGGGATCCACGCGTTGCGCTTGGTGTTGTCATGGCGGCGGGCGGCTATCCGCTGGACTATGCCAAGGGTGCGGTGATCAGCGGGCTCGATGGTCAGGATGGCGATGACCTGAAAGTTTTTCATGCCGGTACGCGGCTGGATGACGCCGGCAACGTTCTTACGAACGGTGGGCGTGTCCTCTGTGTGGTGGGTATGGGCGCGGACGCGGCCGCGGCGCAGCAGCGCGCCTATCAGGCTGTCGAACAGATTCAGTGGCCTGGCGTGCAATACCGACGTGACATTGGCTTTCGTGCTGTAGCGCGCAGGCCGTGACCGACAAGTAAGTTAGACTGGGTCTGCCGGCTAAGCGGACCCAGTTTATGTCGATTCTCGAATGGTTTCTGTCCGGCCAGGCAGAGACACCCCAACTTTTGACGACCCACCATGACCCGACGCTCATGGTGTTGTCGGTGCTGATTGCTGTTGCCGTTTCGGTGATGGCGCTGCAAGTCGCAGGCCTGGCGCAGGTCGCACGCGACAGGTTCACGCGGCACTTTGCCTTGGTGAGCGGAGCCCTGGCACTTGGTGGTGGCGTCTGGTCCATGCACTTTATCGGCATGCTGGCCTTCGATGTCGGTACGCCTGTCCGGTATGCACCCGAACTGACGCTGCTGTCCTTGCTGCCGGCGCTGCTGGCCAGCTGGGCGGCACTGTGCCTGCTCGCCCGTTACAATATTCCTGTCACCAATCTGATCGCAGGCGGTGTCATCTTTGGTTTGGGCATCGGACTGATGCACTACACCGGCATGGCCGCCATGCAGATGGATGCGCAGCTGCGTCTCGACCCGCTGGGCTTTGTTGTCTCAATTCTGGTTGCCGTGGTCATGGCGATGTTGGCGCTGTGGGTGCGCTTTGGCCTGCGTGATCGGGGCGTCAGCCCGGGGCGAACCATTTTGCTGGGTGGCGGCATCATGGGTTGCGCCATAGCCTCAATGCACTACACGGGAATGGCGGCGGCCAGCTTTTACGGTGAGCCGTCGCCCGACTACCAGCACAGTTTTGCTGATCAGTGGCCGATGGCGGCCAGCATTGCGCTGCTCTCGGTTGCCATGATGGTGCTCGCCGGTGCCATCAACGGCATGATCCACTACCGTCAGTTGTCCCGCCGCTTGCAGGAGCAGGAGCTGCAGTTGGGGTCGCTGATTCACAACATTCCAGGAACCGTCTTTCGCTGCCTGCCGGAACCGACCTGGCCTGTGCTCTTTATCAGTGAAGCCGTCGAGGAGCTGACGGGTTGGCCGGTAAGTCACTTCGTCGAAGACGGTCATGGCATTGAGACCATCATGCACCCGGACGACGCTGACGAAACCTACAAGCAGGTGATGCGGGCGCTGTCTACCGGACGCAGCTTTCGATCCGATTACCGGATCGTTGATCGCAGTGGGCGCGAGCATTGGGTGGCGGAATATTCAACCGGGGTTTTCGACCGTGTTGGCCGGCTGCGTTGGATCGATGGTGTACTGATCGATGTCAGCCAGCGTCGTCAGATGGAGCAGGCGTTGGTTGAGGCCAAGAACCGCGCTGAACGGGCTGTAGAGGCCAAGAGTGCATTCCTGGCCAACATGAGCCATGAAATCCGCACGCCGATGAACTCGATTATTGGCTATGCCGAGCTGATGGCCGAATCCGGGTTGAGCGAGCCGCAGCGCGACAACCTCAAGCAGGTGGACAAATCTGCCCGTGCCTTGCTGCGCTTGCTGAACGACATTCTGGAGGCTGCGCGACTGGAGCGGGGCGCGGTAGAGCTCGAAACCGAAGTTTTCGATTTACAGGCGCTGTGCATCGATGCGCTTGATCTGTTCCGACCAGAGGCGCGGCGCAAAGGGTTGGCGCTGAGTCTGGATTGGCGTTTGCCCGGCGAGCAGGTGACCGGCGATCCGTTTCGCCTGCGACAGATACTGCTGAACCTGCTGGGCAACGCCGTGAAGTTCACCGAACAGGGTACGGTCACTTGCTGTGTCGGCCAGCACGAACAGATGATTGAGATCAGCGTGGTTGATACCGGTATTGGCATTGCCCAGGATCGGCTGGCCCACATCTTCGAACCGTTCGTGCAGGCGAACGCCAGTATGGGACGCCGCTATGGCGGCACCGGACTGGGCACCAGCATCGTGCGGGAACTCGTAACACTGATGGATGGAACCATCGACGTGCACTCAACACCCGGCGAGGGAACACGCTTCGTGGTGCGGCTGCCGCTGCCCATCGCCACACCCGATCTGAATGCGACTGGTGCAGGTAGCGGGCACATCATTGAACCAGCAGCCGACGTTACAAAGGTGGAGACAGACTCGGAGACGATGCCGGCCATCGACTGGGCGTCGGGGGAAGCCCGATGGGGCGATGCTGAAGCGTTGCGTGCTGCCTTGCAGCGTTTCCTGCACCGCGAGCGCAATGTGACGACAGACATTGCGCGGTTGTTGGATCGTGGTGTGTTGAAAGAGGCGCGGGTGCTGATTGATCGGATTCGTGGCGGTGCCGCGAATCTGTCGCTGCCGGAATTGACTGAAGTGGCAACGCTTCTGCACCTGCAACTGTCGGAGCCACGGGATGGATTGCGCGACCGGGCATTATTGCGTGCCATGGATCAGGCGCTGGCCAATGCGGTACAGGCCCTACAGCTCAGACAGCAGCAGGCGCACAACGGGCAGGCCTGATCGCTGCTGGCCGGGTGGCACGTACTCCCTGATCATCCTTGGTATGCATGAGGAACTGGTCACTCGCTTTGAACCCTTTAACCGGCTGGACTCCGCGGCGGCTGCGCTGCTGGCGCGTTACTGCCGGGTGCAGCGCTGGCCCGCAGCAAGATCATTGTTGCGCGCGCGGCAGCCGGTGCAGGGTGCCTGGTATCTGGCCGAAGGCACCTTGCGTCGGCGTGGTGTCGGATCCACACGTACCCTCAAAGCCAACACCAGAGCTGCC
>SKXG01000199.1 GCA_007128525.1 Pseudomonadales bacterium
GGCCGGTACGGCGTACCAGGTGGCGCGAGCATGAGTTTCTGGAAACCCTACAGGCCCTTCAAGCATTGAGGAAGCAGTTATGAGCGAGACAGGCGACAGCGATACGCCGCAGCAGCCAGAATCTGCCAACGACGACAGGTCGAACGTGGCACAGGCCATGGTTCGGGAGATCGGCAAGGCCGTGATCGGGCAGGAGGCTGTGATCCGGCAAGTCGTCCTCAGCGTACTTGCCGGTGGCCATGTCCTGCTGGAAGGCGTGCCCGGCTTGGGCAAGACGCTGCTGGTACGAGCACTTGCTGCGTGCTTCGGCGGCAGTCATAGACGCATTCAATTCACACCGGATCTGATGCCGTCTGACGTCACTGGACATGTGCTGTTCAACATGCAGACCGGTCATTTTGAGGTGCGCCAGGGGCCGGTGTTCGCCAACCTGCTGCTGGCTGATGAGGTCAATCGTGCGCCCGCCAAGACGCAGGCTGCGTTGCTGGAGGTCATGCAGGAAGGGCAGGTGACCATTGAAGGTGAAACGCACCGGGTGCCCAGGCCTTTCATGGTGCTGGCAACGCAGAATCCGATAGAGCAGGAAGGCACCTATCCGCTGCCTGAGGCCGAGCTGGATCGTTTCCTGATGAAGGTGTTGATGGATTACCCACAGGCGCATCATGAGCGGCTGATGGTGGATGTGGTGACATCCGGCCGGCCGGCTGATGTTCTGCATGTGGATCACCTGTCACAGCTGTTGCCGGCAGAAGGCGTTACCAACCTGCAGGCGCAGGCCGCGGCCGTGCTGATGGATGAATCGGTGATGGACTATGCCGTGCGGCTGGTGCGGGCAACACGGGCGTACAGCGGCATCAGTCGCGGCGCGGGTCCCAGGGCCAGCATTGCCCTGGCGCGAGTTGCGCGCGCCAATGCCTTTCTGTCAGGTCGTGACCATGTCCTGCCCGATGATGTCAAACAGATCGCTTTGCCAGTGTTGCGTCACCGTATTGCGCTGACGCCGGATCTTGAAATTGAAGGGGTATCACCGGACCAGCAGTTGCAGCGGCTCATTGACGACGTACCGGCGCCCAGAGTTTGACGTGACGAATGCTGAACAGTCTGAAACTGCCCGGCGCTGGCTTCGGCCTGGCGCAAGGCTGTTGTGGAGCGTGCTGGCCATTGTCGCACTGGCGCTGATCACTGAGCTGTCCGGCGCCGCCTCAGCCTGGTGGCAGTGGCCCGCTGTTCTACTGGCGGGGTTGACGCTGGTTGACCTGTGGCAGGTCAGTCGCACACCCTGGCCAGTGGTTGTTCGGCGAATGCCGCACAATTTGCCGGTCAACCGGTTGACTGACATCCGCCTGCAGCTGCGCAACAGGTCAAAGCTGCCACAGTGGCTGCAGGTGGACGAGTCGATCCCGGGTGACTGGGCGGTTGATGGTTTACCAGGGTCGGCATTGCTGCCGCCTGAATCCGGTGCTGTGCTGAAATTCGAAGTTCGCCCGCTGCAAAGGGGCGCAAGCACACTGCCGCCGACGACCCTGCTCAGGCGCAGTCCGTTTGGATTCTGGCAGCAGCGCCGGCCGGCGGACATGCCACCACAACCCGTTCAGGTTTATCCCGACTTTGCGATTATCCGCGAGTATCTGGAACTGCTACCAGCGCAGCAGACCGGTGTGCTGGGCATTCGACGTATGCCGAGGCTCGGTGAAGGGTTGGAGTTTCATCAGCTGCGCGACTATCGACCGGGAGACAGTTCGCGGCAGGTGGACTGGAAAGCCACTTCGCGCCGGTTGACGCTGATTTCCCGAGAGTACGAGGATGAACGCGATCAGCAGCTGGTGTTCCTGCTCGACACCGGACGCCGCATGCGCAGTCGCGAGCAGGGGCTCTCACACTTTGACCACACCTTGAACGCGACGCTGCTGCTCAGCTACATCGCCTTGCGGCAGGGAGACCGCATTGCGGCGCTGAGTTTTGGCGCCGAATCCACCTGGATCCCGCCCATGCGCGGCCCGGCAGCACTGCGGCAGCTGCTGGCGGCAACTTATGCCATGCAGCCGGGGTCTGAGGCCTCCGACTATGTCCAGGCCGCGGAAGCCCTGATGCAGCGCCAGCGCAAGCGGGCGCTGGTGCTGCTCCTGACCAATATTCGGGAAGACGACGCCGACCTGATACCGGCTCTACGCCTGTTGCGCAGCCGTCACCTGGTGATTTTGGCCAGTCTGCGTGAACAGGCGCTGGATGACTGCCTTCAGCAGCAGCCTGGAGACTTCGGTTCGGCGCTGGAACTCGCCGGCGCCCACTACTATCTGAACGCCCGGCGGCAGCTGACGAAAGCGCTGGTGACTGAGTCTGACGCCTTGATCGACACCACACCAAAGGCCCTGCCCGTTTCGCTGGTGAACAGCTACTGGGCGATGAAACGCAGTCGGCGCCTGTAGCGGTGTAGAATCTCCGCATGGTGAATTCAGACGCAAGCCTCAGCAGGTTGGTTGAAGTCTGGCGGGGCGACCAGGTGGAGTCTGTGCATCATGGTGTCATCGCGGTGTCAGATCGCGATGGACATCTGCTGGCCGGGACTGGCGATCCCGGCGTGGTGACCTACATGCGCTCAGCGGCAAAGCCGGTGCAGCTGACGCCGCTGGTTGAGAGTGGTGCTGCAGAACACTTTGGATTCAGCGCTGAGCAGCTCGCCATCATGGCCGCATCCCACACAGGTCGCCCGGAGCACGTCGACCTGGTGCAGTCGATTCTTGATCGCATCGGGTTGCCGGCATCGGCTTTGCAATGTGGCGCTCATCAACCCTTTGACGCTACAGCTGCGTTGACGCTGCAACGCGCCGGAGAAGCGCCGGGCGTACTGCACAACAACTGCTCGGGCAAACACGCAGGCATGCTGGCGTATTGTCAGTATCACAAGCTGTCTACCAACTACCTGAGCCAGGACCACCCGCTGCAGCGCCGCATTCTCACCACACTGGCTCGGCTGGCCGGCGTTGCCGAATCTGACGTCGGCGTCGCTGTCGACGGCTGCGGCGCGCCCTGTTATGCGCTCCCCCTTGGTCAGGCAGCACGGCTGTTCGCGCAATTCGCAAACCCAAGCCCTGACCTGGACCGGGCCACACAGCGTGCGCTGACGGGGATTCGTGAGGCCATGGCACAGCACCCGTCGAAGGTTGGCGGCCCCGGCCGGTTTGACACAGAGTTGATGCAGCTCACCGCCGGCCGGGTTGTTGCCAAGTCCGGTGCGGAGAGCTTTCAGGCTCTGATGCTGCCGGACAGGGGGCTCGGTGTGGCAATGAAGGTGGCGGACGGGCAGGGTGCGCGGGCCATTGGCCCGGTCGTTGTGGAGCTGTTGCATCAGCTTGGGATTTGCCCGTTGCCCGATGCCGCATCGCAGTTGCGGCTGGACGCCTTGCATCAGCCGCTGCTGGAAAACCACAGCGGAGTCGTGACTGGGCGTTTGCGGGCTGTTTACCAGTTGTGGTGGTCTTGATCCACGCGTGCAGGATGGGCGCACCTGGGCACTTCGCAATCAGCCATTGGTGATACCTCCAGGAGACCTCAGGGGTAAGTCCAGCCACCGCTTTTGGTGAATAGTCCGCGCCAACCAAGCTTCCTATGCTGACTCCCATGGCAAAAGCCGGGAGCCCGCCCATGAAAATCATGATCGCTTACGACTGCTCACGTAACGCCAAGCTGGCGTTGGCGCAGGTTGTCACCCTGTTCAAGCGACTGGAGCCCGTGCTGTTGTTGGTTGGCGTTGCTGAGAATCCGCGTGATTCGACCAGCATCAACGATGCGCTGTTTGAGAAGGAGATGGATGAGCTGAAGGCTGGTATGGATGAAGCGCTGGACTTTTGCAAGAACGAGAGTATCGAGGCGCATGCGTATCTGTCTGAAGGTGATCCACGCAAACAGATCCTGGCAGCAACCAAGAAGCACCTGCCAGACATGCTGGTGGTAGCCCGTCACAGTCACCAGCCCGACGGAGGCTTCATTGCGCGCTCACTGACCTACTTTGTGGACGAAGTGGATTACATGACCTTCGGCAGCGTCAGCGCCTTTCTGGCGCGCCGTGTCGAATGTCCTTTGCTGGTGCTGCCAAGTTGACACAGAGCCCATGAGTCGCAATCACAACTCAATGCCCAAGGGGATGCACGCATGATCGTCGCCGACCTCTTCAAGTACAAGAGCCCTGAAATCAGGGCGCTTCATCTCACGTGGGTCGCATTCTTCATCTGCTTCTACGTCTGGTTCAACATGGCGCCGCTGGCATCCAGCATGCTGCGCTCAGTGGACTGGCTGACTGCCGACGACATCCGGCTGTTCGCCATTTGCAATGTGGCGCTGACGATCCCGGCTCGTATCCTGGTTGGCATGGCATTGGACCGCTACGGTCCACGCCGCGTCTTTGCAGTCCTGATGGTGACCATGGCCATTCCGGCGCTGTTCTTCGCATTCGGCACGACCAAGATGCAGCTGATGGTGTCGCGCCTGGTGCTCTCGAGCATTGGCGCCAGCTTTGTGGTCGGTATCCACATGACCGCACTCTGGTTCAAACCCAAAGACATCGGCTTCGCCGAAGGCTTCTATGCCGGCTGGGGCAACTTTGGTTCAGCCGCCGCTGCGATGACCCTGCCGACCATTGCGCTGACCATGTTTGGTGGCGAGGACGGCTGGCGCTGGGCCATCGGCACGAGCGCCGTGGTCATGGCGGCATACGGCGTCTACTACTGGTTTGCGATTACCGATGGCCCCCGTTACGACAGTCATCTGAAGCCACGCAAAGCTGCTGCACTCGAGGTCAGCACCTGGGGCGACATGATCAAGCTGATTCTCTGGACGATTCCGATGTTGGGGATCCTGTGCCTGCTGGTCTGGCGGGTACAAAACATGGGCTACCTCGGCCCAACCGGTGCGGCGATCTGTTATCTGGCCATTGCGCTTGGCGTGCTGTACCAGATTGTCCAGATTCTGCGCGTCAATGTGCCGATCCTAAAGCAGGGCGTGCCGGAGGATGACAAGTACAACTTCAACAATGTTGCCGCACTGAACAGCACGTACTTCGCCAACTTCGGCGCGGAGCTCGCTGTAGTCTCGATGCTGCCAATGTTCTTCGAGATGACCTGGGGATTGACGGCCACCACCGCCGGTATCATCGCCGCGTCCTTCGCCTTCGTGAACCTGGTGGCCCGGCCCATGGGTGGCGCTGTGTCTGATCGCATGGGCAACCGGCGCTTTGTGATGCTCTGCTACATGTTTGGCATTGGCGTCGGATTCATCCTGATGGGGCTGTTGGATTCAAGCTGGCCTCTTGCAGTGGCCATTGCCATCACCATTGGCTGTTCCGTGTTCGTACAGGGTGCTGAAGGAGCAACCTTCGGCATCATCCCGTCGATCAAGCGGCGTCTGACCGGTCAAATTTCAGGGATGTCTGGTGCCTATGGCAATGTTGGCGCCGTTTTCTATCTGACCGTCTTCACTTTCACGACGCCTACCCAGTTCTTCTACATCATCGCAACCGGCGCCTTTATCAGCTGGATTATCTGTCTGCTCTGGCTGGAAGAGCCGGAAAGTGCTTTTGGGGAGACCTACTACGAATCGTCCGTTGATCGGGCGATCAATATCGATGCCATCAAGGCACAGGAAGCCATTGACCGAGCCAAGGGGCGTCTCAGCTAACTGACTTCGCAGCGAGAGTGAACATTATGAGCCAATCCGACACTGAAGACAGGCAATACGCGCCGGGCGAGGTGAGCCGCGGGCGTATGATCGAAGTCTGGGAACCGGAAGACGAACAGTTCTGGGAAAGCAAAGGCAAACAGATTGCAAACCGGAACCTGTGGATCTCGATTCCCAACCTGCTCTGCGCGTTCGCCATTTGGCTGATGTGGGGCATGATCACTGTGCAGATGATTAACCTCGGGTTTCCGTTTACGTCAGGGGAGTTGTTTACGCTGACGGCCATTGCGGGACTGACTGGTGCAACGCTGCGTATACCCGCCAGCTTTATGATTCGTATTGCTGGCGGTCGCAATACGATCTTTTTGACCTCTGTAATGCTGATGATCCCAGCCATAGGTGCCGGGCTGGCATTGCAGAGCACCGAAACACCGCTCTGGGTTTTCCAGCTGCTGGCCCTGTTATCCGGTATCGGTGGCGGCAACTTCGCGGCATCAATGAGCAATATTTCGACGTTCTATCCGAAGAAGCAGCAGGGCCTGGCGCTGGGCATGAATGCCGGCCTGGGTAACTTCGGCGTGACCACTATGCAGATCCTGATACCCACGGTGATGACCATGGGCATCTTTACCTGGCTGGGCGCCGGTGACCCGATGTCGCTGGTCCGGGACAGTGGCACCTTGATCGGCCGGATTCCAGCAGGTACGGACACCTGGATTCAGAATGCCGGCTTCGTCTGGGCGTTGATTCTGTTGCCGCTGGTGATAGCGGCCTGGTTTGGCATGAACAACCTGCGCACGGTTACGCCCAACCCCGGACCTGCACCAGTGGCCTTTGGCAGTGTAACCGGCTTGTACCTGATCGGCTTCTTCACTTCGATTGTAGGCCTGTACCTGTACCTGCCGGCGCCGACGGGGCTTGGCGTGCTGAACATGTGGGTTGCGATGCTGCTGATCATGGGCAGCACGCTGCTGATCATGCGCATCATGCCGGGCAGAATCGGTGACAACTCCAAGCGCCAGTTTGCAATCTTCAGCGACAAGCACACTTGGTCGATGACGGTGTTGTACATCCTGACTTTCGGGTCCTTTATCGGGTTTTCCATGGCCCTGCCGCTGTCTATCACGGTGATCTTTGGTTTCAGCTCAGTTGAAGTGGATGGTGTGATGCAGCGGGTTCCCAACCCGGAAGCCCCAAGCGCATTGACCTATGCCTGGATCGGTCCTTTTGTTGGCGCTTTGATCCGGCCTCCGGGTGGCTGGCTGTCTGATAAGCTCGGCGGCTCGATCGTCACACAGTGGATTGCCGGTGTGATGGTGGTGGCATCTATTGGTGCCGGGTACGTGATGATGCTGGCCTACCAGTCCCCAACACCGGAGCAGTACTTCTTCCCGTTCCTTGTGCTCTTCATTATCGTATTTGCTGCAACAGGCATTGGTAACGGCTCGACTTTCCGCACCATTGGCGTGATCTTCGACCGTGAGAAAGCGGGCCCGGTATTGGGCTGGACCTCAGCGGTGGCAGCCTACGGTGCATTCGTTGCCCCCATCGTCATCGGCGAGCAGATTGAAGGTGGCACGCCGCATTATGCGATGTACGGCTTTGCCGTGTTCTACGCACTCTGCATGGTATTGAACTGGTGGTTCTACCTGCGCCGGGGGGCGTACATCAAGAACCCATGACGGTTTGCCACAGAAATAGAAAAGAGCCTGGCTTTGCCGGGCTCTTTTCGTCTTAGGGGTGCCCAGATGTAGCGACAGCCTGAAAGCCAGAGGGCACAAGGAGTATTCAGAGGTACCCTAGAAGTCCTTTTGGCTGATCAGGTCAAGGCAACGGTGTGCGTAGCCGGCTTCGTTGTCGTACCAGGCCAGCAGTTTGACCATCTGGCCGGCACTGACGGTTGCGTTCCCATGGATAACGGCGGAGCAGGGCTCACCGACCAGGTCAATGGACACCAGCTCCTCATCGGTATAGCCGAGAATGCCCTGCAGGGAGCCTTCTGCCGCTTGACGCATCAGTGCATTCACCTCGGCTGTGGAGACCTTGCTGCGTAGTCGCGCGTTGATGTCGGTCAGCGAGACGTTGGGCGTTGGTACGCGAATCGCCTGCACTCGGATGCGGTCTTTCAATTGCGGCAGCACGGCCACGGTTGCACTGTCAGCCCCGGTCGATGTCGGGATCATCGACAGCGCCGCAGCACGCCCACGGTGCTTTTTCTTGGCAGCTTTGTCGACAACTGCCTGCGATGCGGTGTAGGCGTGCACCGTTGTCGCCAACACCTCCTCGATACCCCATTTCTCATCCAGTACCTTCAGTACCGGTGCCAGTGAATTGGTGGTGCAGGAGGCGTTGGATATGATCTGGTGTTGGGAGGGCTTCAGATCCTGATCGTTTACACCCATGACAACCGTGATATCGGCATCTGGTGACGGTGCACCGACCAGCACGCGACCTGCGCCAGCCTCCAGGTGTCGGGCGGCATCAGCGCGCTTGGTGAACTGGCCGGTGCACTCGATTACGGTGTCGACGTTCAGGTCGGCCCAAGGCAGTGCCGCTGGATCAGATTCCGCCAGTACGCGAATACGGTGTCCCGCCAGCGCCAGGTGCCCGTCGTCAACGGTGACTCTGTCGCTCAGGCGGCCGTGGACGGAATCGTATTGAACCAGGTAGGCGATGGTATCGGCGTCGGCCAAGTCATTGACCGCGACCAGCTCAATGTCCCACCTGTTGTGCAATACCAGTTGGCGCAGCATAAAGCGGCCGGTGCGGCCCATGCCGTTGATGGCTATCCGTTTCACGTTGTTCTCCTGTGATGTTTACTTGTGAACAGTAACTGATGCGTGGCCGGTTACTCCAGATAAGATGCATCCTCGGCGGCATTTGTGAGTGAAGGACGACGATGCACTGGAACTCTGACCGGCAGCGATGACTGTGACCTGATCCGTAAATCGGCAAAGCTTGATGGTTATCGCAACGGTGACGTGAACCGCATGGCAGTCACAAAGTGACAGATGGGGTTCAATGTGCCGGGCCGCGGCGTTTGCGGTACCAGGGTCACAGGACACGACCGGGGACGCGATATGAGTGAGCAGGACGCCTATCAGGAAGCCGTTTTCTTCTTTGACGGCGACAACATCAGCAGTGAGATGCATTTTTCCGAGTTCGAGGCGCTGCTCAGCCGTGCCTCGACGGTCGGTGCCATGGCGGCAACCGTGGTCAAGGCGGCCTATACGGTGATCGGGACAGGTCTGGCCGTGCGCGGCGTGGTCTGCTTCCTGCTGCAGATCGATGAAGAGGGATACGCGGATCCTGGCTTCAGCGTGCCATTGCGCCACCTGGTCAAGACCGCCGGGCCGGGACCGGATGTGGGCTGCGGCAGAGTGCGACTGGCCTGCCGCAGCCAATGCTCGGTTGGCTGGCAGGCCAAGCACCTGTGGGAGCCGGAAGCTGTGGGTGCGGCGCACCCGGTACGGCGTGTGCAGGAAGCCGTCTGGCGCAACCGACTGGGTATCAAGCTGCCCGAGGTGGCTGCGGCCATCAGTCGCCAGCCGGTTGCTGCGGCGGTTGGCAGTGCACCAGGATCCCTGCGCCAACAGCTTGAACTGCAGATCGACGAAGCCTTTGGCGAGGATCGCACGGTCAGCCTGCAGCAGGTCATTCGGCATCACAAGACGCAGGTCCAGGCCATGAAACAGAAATTCCGCCTGGATCTGGAGCAGCAGCAACAGATCTACCTGGATCAGATCAGCCGGGTGCAGGACGAGGTGCGGCGTCTGCGTGGCCAGCTCAAAAC
>SKXG01000428.1 GCA_007128525.1 Pseudomonadales bacterium
CGGCGAGATCAAAGAGATCAACCGGCGCGTGTCACTTGGTGAGGCGAAGGCGCGGCGCGCCAAGAAGGACATGGTTGAGGCCAACCTGCGGCTGGTCATCTCGATCGCCAAGAAGTACACAAACCGCGGCCTGCAATTCCTGGATCTGATTCAGGAAGGCAACATCGGTCTGATGAAGGCGGTCGACAAGTTCGAATACCGTCGCGGTTACAAGTTCTCGACCTATGCGACCTGGTGGATTCGTCAGGCCATAACCCGGTCTATTGCGGACCAGGCCCGGACTATCCGGATTCCGGTACACATGATCGAAACCATCAACAAGCTGAACCGTGTCTCGCGGCAGATGCTGCAGGAGATGGGTCGCGAGCCGACGCCGGAAGAGCTGGGTATTCGCATGGAGATGCCCGAAGACAAAGTGCGTCGGGTGCTCAAGATTGCGAAAGAACCCATCTCGATGGAAACGCCGATTGGTGATGATGAAGATTCACATCTGGGCGACTTTATCGAGGATCAGACCATCGGATCGCCGGTGGATCTGGCCACTGGTGAAGGTCTGCGCGAAGCAACTCGCGAGGTCCTCGCTGGCCTGACGGCGCGCGAAGCGAAGGTGCTGCGGATGCGATTCGGAATCGGCATGAACACCGACCACACGCTGGAAGAGGTCGGCAAGCAGTTCGACGTCACGCGTGAACGCATCCGTCAGATCGAAGCCAAAGCGCTCCGCAAGCTGCGTCACCCGAGCCGCAGCGAGCACTTGCGCAGCTTCCTCGACGAAGGCACAAACTGAGGCATTCTGTCCGGGCATGCACGGTGCTGCCCGGACAGGTCATACTCAAACTCAGTAGGTCGCACGCGGGGGCCCGGACAACGCCGGCAGTGGCAGGGTGTTGTCCGTGCTCCACGCATGCATCGGAATGGTCAGGTCGGGCAGTGCGGAATGGGCATGCCGATATGGCTGGAAGGGTTCACGCAGGATGAATCTGTTGTGGCTTGGCGTCAGGCCACAGTCTGGTGAATGTCCCCCATAGCGTTCTCTAACCAGATCAATGAAGCCCTTGCGTCCCACCGCCAGGCTGTTGCACCAGCGCGGCTCCTTGGCGCCGGGATCGGCAGCCACAATGGTTTCTATCCAGTTTCGATAAAAGGCCCGCAAATCCTGGGACGTGCGAAAGCGCAGCAGATCCATTAACGCGATCATATTGATGACCCGGTACCGGCTTGGGCGACCCACGATCTCGTGATAGCCACAGGTGCTCCAGCGGCGCGGGTGATCGACGCGGCCGTGCCGCACCATGTTGAGATCCAGGTACGCCAGACAGTGCAGCAGGTGCGTTCCGTCATCGATGGCAGTGACCTGGTAGCGTTCCTCCCAAAACGGCTTGGCCGAATAGCCACGCGCCCGGTAGTCCCGCGCCGTGGCCATGGCTATGGCTGACAGGCTGCGCGGAATCTCGCCGCGTTTCTGGTCGAGTACCAGCAGGTGGATGTGATCACGCGTGATGGTGTAGTTGAGCACGCACAGGCCGTGATTCCGCCGGGCCTCTCTGGCCCAGTACAGATAGCGTTCCCGATCCTTCAGATAGCGCAGGCGCTCGGCATTGCCGTGACATCGGTGTGTAATCAGCCAGACGTAGCCAGCGTCCCGATACAAAGGGATGCGGCGCATGAGGGCCTCCCTGGTTCTGGGGTGTTCTGGTGCTGCGGACCGGCGACTCATCTTAGGGCGGCGATTGCGCCGGGCCAGGGGATAACGCTCGCCAGCGGGGTGCGCCAACAGCCCGCCGGCGTGTAAGCCTTTTCCCTGTCGGGTTAGGGATGCAGGCCGGAACGCCGGTGGCTTGACCCTAGTCTCGCGGCAGGCGTGGTGCTGTCTGCTAGAATGCGGCGCTTTCTGCGCCTGCTTCAGCCAAAGGAGTGTCTACAGGTTCATGGCCAGTGTTATGACGAACCGCGTGGCGCCCTTTGCCGGAAGCCGGCTGCTCACCATCATTGCGACGCTGACACTGTGCTGTCTGCTGGGGTTCTACCTGGTCCGAACGGCAGCCGGTGCAACGGCGTTTGCCTACCTGCTGCTGCTGATTCTGCTGTTTCGATGGCCGAGCTGGTGGCCGGCGCTCAGAGATGCAGCCGGATGGCTGCTGCTGATCGCGGGCTTTATGGGGCTCACGCTGGTGTCATCGCTGTGGAGTGATGAGCCCTGGCAGCGCAAGTCGCTGTCTTTTCTGGGTTACGCGCTGGTGACGCTGGCGTTCATCGCCAGTGCGGCACTCAGCCTGCGCCATGCGGTCTGGTTCGACCGCTGGCTTGTCCGCTTGTTGCCGCCGGCGGCTGCTGCCGCGGCCTTCGTGGCCATTCTGTACTTTTACTGGGAGCCGCCTCAATACGGTCGTTTGCTGGGCTTGGGGCAGCTCCGCAACTCCGTGGTTGCCGGCCTGGCCTTTGCCGCCGCCATCCTGGTGGCCTTGCATGGCATTCTGCATGAGCGCGGCGTCTGGCGCTGGCTGTTGGCCACGGCCATGTTGCCGCTGCTCTATGCGCTGTATCTCACCGATGCCGTTGCTGCCATGGTGTCGCTGGTACTGGCCGCTTGTGCCCAGCTGGCGCTCCGATTCGAGATGCGCACGGGCACCTTGTTGCTGTTATTGATGAGCCTGTGCATGGCCGTACTGGCAGTGCTGGCCTGGCTGATCCTGTCGGAAGCGGAATTGGCGCGGCGCATCATGCCGCGAGCCGACAGTTATCGTCTGGCCATTTGGCAACACTATCTCGCCCAGATTGACTGGGCCAATATCTGGTTGGGACAGGGGCTGCATTTTGAACGCAGCTTCGAATTGGAAGGACGCTTCATCCATCATCCCCACAGCCTGTATCTGGCGACATTGCTCAAGATCGGTCTGGTGGGCCTGTGCTGGTATCTGGTGCTGTTGCTGCAGACGGCCCGGGTGCTGTTGCAGAACAGAGCCTGGCCCATCATGCATCTGATGCTGGGGCTGCTGATTCTGGGCAGTGCCTCATATCTGGTTGACGGCTGGCAGATCATCGACCGGCTTGAGCGCAGCTGGTTGCTGGTGTGGTTGCCGATGGCGGCGGCAGCGGCGGCGTGGTCCGGCAGTTCGGGTGCAGGCAGTGCGGGAGCAGGCAGAACACCGCAGCGGGCGTGATGGGCACGTCCCGCTGCGGTCAGTTGCGTTTGGTGGGCCCAGAAGGACTCGAACCTTCGACCAAGGGATTCACGGACTCACGATGTTTCCACCGTGCGCGGACTATCTCACCACCCTCGCCGGCAATCGCGCATGGCGAGTGCTGCGGTCGGGTGCGGGACGCTCTAGCCTGTCATTAAGGGCACTTGGGTTGTACCAGCCCTCAGGTAGTCTCTGCACCTTCCGGCGGTGTACCGCCGGCTTGGCTCAGGATTGCCGGCAGCCGGACTGCTACGGTTTCCCTGAATTCATCCCGTTCATTTCAGACGTTTCCGTCTGAACGCACCTCGGCGGCATTGCCGCCCTGATGAGTCCCCTGCTCTAACCAACTGAGCTATAGGCCCGATGCGGGCGGCGATAATAGCAATGGTGGGCGCAGGCGCCAAGCAATGCGACGCGGATGCACCCAGGACGGGTTACGGCCGGATTACAATCTGGCCATCGCAATGGCACGACCCACGCCTTAGTGTTGGCGCTGAACGTCAGACAGCGGCCCGCCCAGGGTTGCAACAGTCGGGAGAGAAGTATGGCAGACATCGTTCCTGTGGTTTTGGCCGGTGGCTCGGGAACACGCCTCTGGCCGCTGTCGCGGAAGCTGTTTCCAAAGCAGTTTCAGCCGCTGACCGGGGATCATTCGATGCTGCAGGAGACCTTGCTGCGCCTGGCAGGTGTGCCGCATGCGCCGGCTGTAATCGTTTGTAGTGAAGAACACCGCTTCCTGGTCGCGGAACAATGCCGTGAGCTGGCTCAGGAGCCCGGTGACATCATTCTTGAGCCTGTGCCACGCAATACCGCGCCAGCCATCGCACTGGGCGCCATGGCGGCATTGCGGCGCTATAACGACCCGATTTTGCTGGTATTGCCGTCTGATCACTTCATCGGCAAAACTGAGGTGTTTGCTGAGCTGGTGCAGACCGCCGCTGCCGCGGTTGGCGATGGTCTGATGACGTTCGGCATCGTTCCAACCAGCCCGGAGACGGGCTATGGCTATATTGAGACGGCAGAGCCGCTGACCGCCGTGCAGGGTATACGCCCTGTGTCATCGTTTGTGGAGAAGCCTGATCGGGCGCGCGCCCAGGCGATGCTTGAGGATGGCCGTCATCTCTGGAACAGCGGCATGTTTCTGTTTCGAGCGAGCAGTTATCTGGCGGAGCTGGGCCGCCAGCAGCCCGAGATGTATCAGACCGTCGAGCGAGCCTTCGCCGAGGGTGAACCCGATCTGGATTTCTTTCGCCCAGGGTCAAGCTTTCTTGATTGTCCGTCGGATTCGATCGATTACGCGGTAATGGAGCGCACCGATCGTGCTTTGGTGGTGCCTGCTGATATCGGCTGGAGTGACCTGGGCTCCTGGTCGGCATTGTGGGAGGTGTCGGCCAAGGATGATCAGGGTAACGCGAAGAGCGGTGATGTGGTCGCGCTGCAAACCACTAACTCCTACATACATGCCGATCACCGACTGGTCACGACCATAGGCCTGGAAAGTGCTGTGGTGGTTGAGACGCGTGATGCTGTGCTGATTGCCGACAAGCGCAACGTGCAGGACGTCAAGTCACTGGTTGATAACCTCAAGGCGCTGGAACGCACTGAGCACGAATCCCATGTGCGGGTCTTTCGACCTTGGGGCAGCTACGAAGGGCTGGAGCAGGGGCCGGGCTTTCAGGTCAAGCGCATCACGGTCAAGCCAGGCGCCAGCCTGTCACTGCAGATGCATCACCATCGCTCGGAACACTGGATTGTGGTGTCCGGTGTGGCGGAAGTGGTGCGCGATGATGAGCAGTTCAGCTTGCATGCCAATGAATCCACTTATATTCCGCTCGGTGCGCGACACCGGTTGTCCAATGCCGGCACAGAGATGCTTGAGTTGATCGAAGTTCAGGTGGGCAGCTATCTGGGCGAGGATGACATCGTTCGTTTCGAGGATGTCTACGGACGAACCTCGAACTGAGGCGCACGACCAACGAACAGCGGCGCCCGCAGGCGCCGCTTCCGGTTTGGTCAGGCAGTGTGGTTACGCTGCCCGTTGTCCGCATCTGCTCAGGTCAACGGCCGCAGAATCAGCTCCACCCGGCGGTTCAGTTGCCGTCCACTCGCCGTTTCGTTGGTGGCAATCGGATAGTCGGGACCGACGCCTTGCGTGATCAGCCGCTGGCTACGAATGCCGCGGCTTTCCAGGTAGCGGCCAACGGAGTCTGCACGCTGACGGGACAGGCGCATGTTGAGGTCATACGGACCTGTGCTGTCGGTATGGCCAATGACATCGACCACCGTCTGGTCATAGCGCTCCAGCACCAGTGCTACCGAGTTCAGCACCGGGTAGAAGTCGGCCTTGACGCTGGATTCGTTGACGTCAAAGGTGATGTTGCCGGGCATGTTCAGGATCAGATCGTTTTCGATCCGGGTAACGCTGACACCGGTACCGCGCAGTTGCTCACGCAGCTCGGCCTCCTGACGGTCCATGTAGTTGCCGACAGCGCCACCGGCCAGCGCACCGACGCCGGCGCCAATCAGCGCGCGCTTGCGGCGCTCGTCAGCGTCACTGCCAGAGATGACGCCGACGACCGCACCGGCCAGCGCACCGATGCCAGCACCAGTTGCCGTGCGAGTGGTTCGTTCTTCACCGGTGTAGGGGTCGGTGGTTTGGCAGCCGGCCAACAGCAGGGTGCTGCCCAGCAGGGCGCCGCCGAAAATTCTGACAATGCTCATGTCGCTTTCCTGTTTAGATTGAGACTGGTTTTTCTGCTCTTGCTTTGGTTCATTCTGCGGCACTCTGACTGAACGCACACTGAATCTTTGATGTGCGTTGTGGTGAGAGTTCCGTTGGATTACTGCGCAATCCGGCGCTCATCGAAGTTTCTCGCTGACATAGGAGGCCAGGTCTGTAACGGCCACGCGTTCCTGCGCCATGCTGTCTCGGTCGCGAACCGTGACGGTGTCATCGTCCTCGATGGTCTGGAAGTCGACCGTCACGCACAGGGGTGTGCCCACCTCATCATGACGGCGATAGCCCTTGCCAATATTGCCGGTTTCCTCGAACAGGATTCGCCCCAGACCCAGGGCCTGCAGCGCCTGTTTGATGGCCTTGGCCTTCGCCATGATGCCCTCATGATTGCGTTTCAGCGGCATCACAGCGACCTTGATCGGCGCCAGGTGCGGCTTGAGCCCCAGCACTGTGCGTTCACTGCCATTGTCGAGCGTCTCCTTCCGATAGGCCTCATTGAGAACCGCCAGGACGCCCCGGTCGACCCCGGCAGACGGTTCGATGACGTAAGGCACGAACCAGGACTTGGTGTCCAGATCCTGCACGGCCAGGCGCGTGTTCGACTCCCGGTTGTCTATGACCTCGGCGGACAGGCCCAGCTCCTGCTGCTGCCGGCTGTGTGAGCCCAGATCGAAGTCGGTCCGGTTGGCGATGCCTTCCAGCTCCTCCAGCCCATGCGGAAAGCGATACATCAGGTCGACAGTGGCCTTGGAATAGTGCGCCAGTTCGTCGGCCGGCACGTGGAGCAGCTCCAGCGCCTCGGGCCTGATGCCCTGCGCGTGCCACCAGGCGACCCGGCTTTCCACCCAGCGTTGATGCCACTCTTCATCGGTGCCTGGCTGGACAAAAAACTCAAGCTCCATCTGCTCGAATTCGCGTACGCGGAATATGAAGTTGCGTGGTGTGATCTCGTTGCGAAAGGCCTTGCCGATCTGGGCAATGCCGAACGGCAGCTTGCGAGAGGTGGCATCCAGCACATGCTTGAAGTTGACGAAAATCGCCTGCGCTGTCTCGGGGCGCAGGTAAGCTTTGCTGGCGCCGTCATCGACCGGGCCGACGGCTGTTTTGAACATCAGGTTGAACGGCCGGGGGTCGGTCAGATCGGTCGATCCACAACTCGGGCACTTGGGCTCGGTCAGGTGATCGGCGCGCCACCGACTCTTGCAGCTGCGGCAATCGACCAGCGGGTCGGTGAAGGTCGCCTCGTGGCCGGAGTAGTGCAGCACCTTGGTATTGGTCAGAATCGCGGCATCCAGGCCCTCGACGTCATCCCGTTCGTAGACCATGGCGCGCCACCAGGCGGCTTTCAGGTTGTTCTTCAGCTCAACGCCCAGCGGGCCATAGTCGTAAACACCCTGCAGACCGCCGTATATCTCGCTGCTCTGAAAGATGAATCCCCGGCGTTTGCACAGGGCGACCAGTTCGTCCATGGATTGCGCTGGCATGGTTGTTCCTTGCAGGTTGTCTGGGCGGGTTAAACAAGGCTGGCGTTTTGCCAGCGGTCAGGGCGCGAACTATAACCGATCCCGGCCTGTGCCTTCACGGGCGCTACGCTTTTACATTGCGCTTACCCCCGTTACAAGGCATTGCCGGAATGCCGCGCGGCAATCTGTTGAAATGGCCTGGGCGCTATTCTGTCCGGGTTCTGTGTCTTGGATCACAGCCTCGCCGAATGGCATATGGCCAGGACACAGCGCCGATTCGAGGAACCGGGATGCAACGCAGAACAGACAATGCCAGCCGCCACTTCTACCGGAGCGATCGCTACTTCCGGCAGAACGGTCAGTGGTACTTCGCGACCCGGGAGGGCGAGTATGGGCCTTATGCCACGCATGCCGCGGCAGAGCACGCCCTGGATCTGTATCTGGCCGAGCGGTCGCAGCTCGCACGCTTCCAGAAACTGCGGGAGCGCGAGGCACGTCTGGAGCAGGTGCGGGCACACGCCCGACATCTGGCTGAGAAAGAGGCGGCCGCCCGTCAGGCCCAGGCGAAGCGGGCGGCGCTGGAGAGACATACGCGCTATCTGCGCTCAAGGCTGAGCGCGGAGGTGCGAAAGCCGGCTGCCAATGACAGTCTGCCCACCAATCAGCTGGCTGCCGGCGACCTGCCGCCTGCTCGCCGCTACCAGCGCCAAGCTGGCGCGCAGAGTCATGATCTGCTCGAACGCTCCGATCTGTCCGACCTTCTGACCTGACACCAGGGGCTGATAGCGGTCCCTGCTTTGGTGGAAAGGCTACCCCCAATACGGTTAAATTGCCGGCTGCACTTTTTATGCGGCAGCGGTGGCTGTACGTAACTCAAAGATTTCTAGGCTTAAGGGGATTCAATATGGGCTGGAACTACGGCGACATTCTCGATGCAGTGGGTGACGTGATCCCGGCAGACCGGCCGGCGTTGATTCAGGGTGATCGCGTTATTCAGTGGGGTGACTTCGTCCGCCGAACCAATAACCTGGCGCGGAACATGCGTGAGCGCGGTGTTGGCGCCGACGACAAGGTGGCCTTTTATCTGCGCAACCATCCAGCCTATCTGGAAACGCTGGGCGCATGCTTCAAAGGTCGGCAGGTGCATGTCAACGTCAATCACCGCTACGTCGATGAGGAACTCGCCTACATCATCGACAACTCGGATGCCAAGGCCGTGGTGTTCGAGTCTGTGTTTGCCGACAACGTTCGCAAGCTGCGCGAGCGGCTGCCGCAGGTGACGCTCTGGATAGAAGTTGGTGAAACGCCGTCGGCCGAGCCGACCGTTGACTTTGCCGAATCCTATGAAGAACTCGCTGAGCAGGGCGATGGCAGCAAGCTGGGCATTGAGCGCAGTGGCGATGACCTGCTGTTCATGTACACCGGCGGCACCACGGGTATGCCCAAGGGTGTGATGTGGGGCCACGACGACCTGTGGGGTTCCGGTGGTCGAGGCGTCGGTCCCTTGGGTGGCGAG
The DNA here is from genome assembly GCA_007128525.1 of Pseudomonadales bacterium. Lineage (GTDB taxonomy): Bacteria > Pseudomonadota > Gammaproteobacteria > Pseudomonadales > Azotimanducaceae > SKXG01. Next base: position 8,899 of record SKXG01000428.1, read on the forward strand.
CCGCCCAAGACAATTGAAGAGTACGCAAGCAACGTCAAGAACAACCCGATGATCGGTGTGATGATGCCGTGTTGTCCGCTGATGCACGCGACCGGGCTGTTCGTGTCCATGGGCGCGCTGACTCGCGGCAGCACCATCGTGACGCTGCCTGGCAGCGGTTTTGACCCGGAAGAGGCCTGGGCGGCAGTAGAAAAGCACAAGATCATGAGTCTGGCCATTGTGGGTGACGCCTTTGCGCGGCCGTTGGCCAAGGCGCTGGATGAGAATCCGGGCCGCTGGGACATCAGCTCATTGCGCATGATGGTATCGAGTGGCGTGATGTGGAGTCCGGAGGTCAAGCAGGCCCTGCTCAAGCATC
>SKXG01000196.1 GCA_007128525.1 Pseudomonadales bacterium
ACGCACTTGCCGCCATCAAGGCCGGCATCATCAATGTCGCATTGATCACCCACGGCCAGGCCGGTTACTCGGCGCGGCGCGGCGGTGGTGGCGGCGGTGGTGGCCGTCCGGGCGGTGGCATCATGTCGCCGGGGCAGGAGATGACAATGGCCTATGGCCTGTCCGGTGCGCCCACCAACTACTCTCACGCGATGACGCGGCACATGCACAAGTACGGCACGACGCCGGAGGACTTTGCACACATTGCCGTCGGCACCCGTGAGTGGGCCACGCTGAACCCACGTGCCGTCATGCACTCGAAGGACACCCACAAGGCCGGCGGGCCGATCACGGTCGAGGATGTGCAGAATGCCCGCATCGTGTCCTGGCCGTTGACCCTGCTGCACTGCTGTCTGGTGACCGACTACGGCGGTGCTGTACTCGTGACCAGCCCTGAAATTGCGCGGAGCCTGAAAACACGCCCCGTCTGGGTTGCCGGTGCCGGTGAAAACATGTCGCACGGCAACATGCTGGAAATGGGCGACTTCACAGCCACGTCGGCCTGGGCTTCTGCCGACGCCGCGTACCGGATGGCAGGTATGGGTCCGCAGGACATGGAAATGGCCATGATCTACGACTCGTTCACCATCACGGCGGCCATCACGGCAGAGATGTTGGGCCTGGCACCGCGTGGCGAAGGTCACCTGCTGTGGAAAGAAGGCCATGCACGCCCGGGCGGCCGGTTGCCAATCAACACCAACGGCGGCGGTCTGTCGTTCAACCACTCCGGCATGTACGGCATGCAGCTGCTGGTTGAGGCCTATCGCCAGCTGTCAGGTACCGCCGAAGATGGCATCCACGGACTGCCCGGCAAGCAGACCAGTGCCCGCACCTGTATCGTCAACGGTACCGGCGGCGCACTGTCGACGACAGGCACGGTAATTCTGGAAGCCGACTGACGTCGTCACCCGCCAGCTGAAGCCCCGTTGGGCTTCAGCTGGGCCGGGACTGATCCACCAGCCCCGTGATGAACGGGCAGCCACAGAACGATGGCGGCACCCTGGCCCGGCGTACTTTGAATCTCTGCGTGCCCGCCGGACTGCCTGGCAAAACCCCACACCATGCTGAGCCCCAGACCTGTGCCTTTGCCGACCGGCTTGGTGGTGTAGAAAGGCTCAAAAGCCTTTTCGGCAATATCCGGCGGCATACCGGGGCCGGTATCGCTGACCGTCAGCCGCCCATAGGTACCAGCCGGCACCTCTTTCAACCGCCCGGCGGCAGCATCAAGCACAGCGCTATCTACACTGATTGTCAGTGTGCCCTCGCCCTTCATCGCCTGCTGCGCGTTCATCACCAGATTCATCAGGGCACTTTCCAGCTGCGAGCGATCTGCCAGCACGACGACCGGCGCGCCCGGCGCGCGCAGTTTCACGCGAATCTGACTGCCGACCAGCTGGTCTATCAATGGCAGCAACTGGGCGGCAACGCCGCCCAGATCCAGCAGTTCGGAGCGCAGCATCTGTCGCCGGGAAAATGCCAGCAACTGTGAGGTCAGCTCGGCAGCACGTTCCGCGGCAGTTCGAATCTGACTCGCCGTGTTCTGCATGTGCGGCTGCTCCGCCAAATCATCCTGCAGCCCTTCGGCCCTGCCGAGTATTACCTGCAACAGGTTGTTGAAGTCGTGTGCTATACCACCCGTCAGCTTGCCGATCGCTTCCATTTTCTGTGATTCGACCAGCTGTCGTTCCAGCTGGCGGCGCACGGTTATGTCCTGCACGACGCCGATTGCGGCCACCGGCTGTCCCTGAACGTCAAACTCCACTTCGGCCACCTCCCGCAGGTAGCGCAACTGCCCTTTGATCAGCGCCCGATGTTCCAGGTCATAGGGTTCGCCGCGCAGCGCCGCTGCCCAGGCCGTCTGAATCAGCTCACGATCCTCGGGATGCACGAAACTGAGGAAGTCTTCGAACGTCGGTTCAGCCAGATCCGGCTGGCCAAATATCTGACGGGTCTGATCGCTCCACCAGAGGGTATTCTGGCGCAGATCCAGGCTCCAGCTGCCCGCATTGGCCACCGTTTGCGCCCGCGCCAGATAGGCCATGGTCTTGTCGAGTTCCACGTTGGCCTGCTGCAGTGACGCTTCCAGGCTTTTGCGTTCCGTGATGTCGGTTTCCAGCGCAATGAACCCGGTCAGCGCACCTGACGCATCGCGCAGCGCACGCAACTCGATTAGAACCCAATACGGCTGGCCATTGCGATCGTAGTTGAGGACTTCGGCATCCAGATCACGCCCGGCCGCAACCGCATCCCGAAACTTCATTCGGGTATCCGCATCCTTGTCGGGGCCACCGAGCAGACGACCCGGCTTCTCGCCACGAACCTCCTCAAGGCTGTACCCGGTCATGCGCTCAAAACCGGCATTGACCCACTGGATGCGTCCGTCCGAGTCGGCGATGACCGCCATCTTGCTGGTGTGCCGTGCCACCAATGCCAGCCGCTCAGCCTCATCACGCTGCCGGCGCAGGGCATCGACCAGGCCGCGACGGCGGTACATGTCCAGCAGCGCGGACAGCCCAACCAGCAGCAGCGCAATCACCACCAGAGCCAGCGCAAAGGCACCACCCCGGTGGGCGGTTCGACCGATGTCCTCAGCGCTGCCCAGCAACGCCCGAGACAGTACCAGCTGCGTCTGCTCGAGCTCGTTGATCCAGGCGGTGCTCATCTCAAACCAGCGTGCCGGACCAGGCAATTCGCCGGCACCCTGCTGGATGGACTGCCGTACCGCCAGCAGGTCGTCCGGCGGCGGTTCCTCCAACCGCCGTGCCAGCTGCCGCTGTTCCGGGGTGGCCAGGTCCAGGAACCTTGCGGTCTGTATGGACTGACCGGCAATGCTCCGCTGCCAGGCCCACAGCGCCTGATCGCGGTTGGCCAGCAGACGCAGGGTTTCCGCGCGCTCCAGCCCGGCCTGCTCCTTGATCTGCAGGAACAACGTATAGGTCAGCAGTTCCTGACCAAGCCGGGTACCACCGCCATGGCGGGTCAGCTGTACGATGGTGTCCAGCAGCAATTCATTGATGGCCGAGTAGGCAGCGATCGCATCTTCAGCGCTGATGTCCTGACCAATGACCTGGCTGCGCAGCCGCTCCAGCTCATCCGGCAGTCGCGACAGCTGCCCCAGGTCCAGTGCACCACCCGCCTCCTGGAACGCCTGACCATCCTGGCGCACCTGGTTCAAGCGCGCGTTGGTCTGTACCCACTGGTCCCGGAGCCGGCTGTCGAACGCACTGCCGGCGCCCAGAGCAAGTGCTGAAGACAGGCCGCGTTCGCGCTGCAGTTCATGGACCAAGGTGCTGAGGCTGACGGCAAAACTCGTATCCCTAATCAGCGCCTGCATGTCATCGACGAGGGTTAATCGCTCCTGGACCATGTTCAGGCCGAAGTAGCCCAGGCCCAGCAAAGGCACCAGCACCAGGGCCACACGCAGGACTTTGGGCAGTAGCGCCCACAGCTGTCCCGACGGCCTGTTGCTTAAGTCGCTGTGCTGCATTGGAAATTTCTGGATTGACCCACGATCAGATTCCTTAATTTTGACCGGACCTACTCCCGTGTGGCACTGCGGTTTCCACGTATGGTGACAAGCCGCCAGCGCTTGATTAGGGAAGCCTTAGCCTGCTGCCCGTCGGCGCTTAACGGGTCAACGAACCTGGGGCAGTATAAAGCCATTCGCCTTTAGGGACCGGGAACAATCCGTGTCGGATCACAGACCCCCTGAGCCTGCGGCCGTGCCTGCTGCGGCCAATGACCAGGACATGGCTCTTGAGGGCTGGGCCTTCGCCAGTGCCCCACTGGGCGTCAGCATTCTGCTCGGCGACAACCGGATCGGACGCGTCAATCCGGCCCTGTGTGACATGCTGCAGCGCACACCGGACGACCTGCTCGGAGCGCAGCTGGACGCCCTGGTACATCCGGCCGATTTGCCCGAGTTACAGGAGTTGCAAACACATCTCGGGCGCAGTTTTTCCGCCCGCTCCATTGAGCTTCGCCTGCTCCGCGCGGAAGGCCGCAAGCTCAGTGTCCGGGCGACACTGCTGCATCTGCGCCAGCATCGGGACCAGCCCAACAGCTGGATGTTGCTGTTCGAAGACCTGAACACGCTGGACCAGGATGACTTCGCCCGGCACCGGATCAGCCAGCTCATCGACTTGGTGCAGACCGAAGCCTACGTGCTCGATGTGCACGCCGGTCACTTTCTGTATGCCAATCACAGCGCCCTTAAGAGCCTGGGTTACAGCCTGCAGGAATTGCGCAAGCTGACGCCACTGGACATGCTTGATGGCCTGGACGAGAGCAGCTTCCAGAAAATGATCGCGCCCATTACCAATGGCGAGCGCGATGCGCTGCGCCTGCAGGTTGTGCATCGGCGCCGCGACGACAGCACCTATCCGGCCCGGGTCAATTTGCAGGTCGCGCGGGACAGCCACCCGCCGGTGGTGCTGATTCTGGCCGAAGACATCAGCGAGGAACGCCTGACGCAGCAGGCGCTGCAACGCAACGAAGCACACCTGCAGCTGGCCCAACAAGTCGCCAATGTCGGCAGCTGGTACCTCCACGTGGCTTCCGGACGCGTGTGGTGGAGCGACCAGACCTATCGGATATTTGGCAATCCGGACCTGCCCGAGCCCACGCTTGATGACTTCATGCGCTTCGTTCATCCGGATGATCTGGACCTGCTCCGGGAACACTGGCGGTCGGCCATGGCCGGCGCCGAGTTCAACCTGGAGTTTCGCATCCTGGTCGATGGTCAGGTACGCCATGTGCATGAAGCAGCGCAAATGGACCGCAACAACAAAGGCCACGTGCTGGAAGCTACCGGTACCGTCCAGGACATCACCGAACTCAAGTCCCTGCAGGCCCAACTGGTGCAGGCGCAGAAAATGGAAGCCATTGGCCAGCTGACAGCCGGCATCGCACATGACTTCAACAATCTGCTGCAGGTCATCCTGGGACATGCCGACCTGCTGGAACACGACCAGCCCCCGGGGCCAGGCGCGGCACATGCCGCGAGCCAGATTCGCCGTGCGGCCGAACATGCCGCCCAGCTCACCAATGCCCTGCTGACGTTCGGCAGCCGCCAGACCTTGCACAGCAAGTCACTGGACCTGTGCGCTGAAGTGCCTCGGCTGGAACATCTGCTGTCCCGAACGCTGGGACCGCACATTCGCCTGTCGGTACAGCTACCGGCGACATCCGTCCGGGTACTGGCGGATCCGACCCTGCTGGAGAGTGCCCTGCTGAACCTGGCGATAAACGCCCGTGACGCCATCATCGAGCAGCAGGCGCTGCATGGCCGTTCAAGCGGGCGTCTGCAACTGCTCGTGGACAGCGTCGACCGCGACGCTCAGGCCAGTGCGCCTGGTCCGGGACGCTATGGACGTGTTCGAGTCCGGGACAACGGCATTGGCATGAACGCTGCCGTTCGGCAGCGTGCCTTTGAGCCATTCTTCACAACCAAAGCTGTCGGCAAAGGGTCGGGACTGGGTCTGAGCATGGTCTACGGCTTTGCCCGCCAATCCGATGGCGGTGTAGAGCTGGACAGCAGTCCCGGCGAGGGTACGACGGTCAGCCTGCTGCTGCCTCTGGCGCCACTGGATCCGACCGATACAGGGCATGCTGCAGATCAGCCGCCTGCCGGGCGTCCAGGTACCTGAGCCGGAACGCCGGGCGCTGCATCGCGCCGGCTGTATCAACGAGCAGGCTCGCCATGCGCAGGCGCCGGTCGAAAGGCGACGTCGTCAGCTGCAGCGCCTGAACCCTCGCACGCGGCAGCAGTACCCGCGTCCGGCGCAGCCATCCCTGCTCAAGCAACAGCATCTCGGGTGTCAGCACCCAGCGCGTGTAACGCACCTGCATGTGCGCCTGCAGGGCCGCCAGTGGCAGACTCAGCCCCAGGCCCAGCCATCCCCAGTGGCCCAGATACCAGAGCCCGGGCACCAGCAACAGCGCACTCCAGATCAGGCCCAGTCGTCGGGTCAGGCGCCGCCGGGCACCAGGTGCCAGCCCCTGCCAATCATCCGCATCATGTGCCATCTGTGGAAACACCCGCTGCGCCAGTTCCTGCGCCTGACCGGGCCGGCACAGCGGCGCCAGATAGCGAACGCTGTCGCCGCCGGATTCAGAATCATCCAGAACGCCCCCCGCCAGGTCGATGTGCAGCGCACAGCGACCGAACGCGCGATGCAGCAGGTTCTGCACCTGGTACAACGCCTGTATCCGGGCGCGCCGCAGAGTCAGTTGCCGCCGTGTCAGCGCCCCATAACTGAGCCGGAAACCGTCATCGCGCTCGGTCAGGGCAAATCCCCAAAAGCGCAGCAACGCATGAGCCACCGACAACAGGCGCAGCAACACAATGGCCGCCACTATGCTGATGACCAACAAAGCCGCTGTACCGCCCGGGCCCAAAGCATCAAGGTCCGGCAGCGGCACCTGCGCCAGCCAGGTCCCAAAGCGTTCCCAGCCCAGGCGCAACAGGCCGGATTGCTGAAGCAGCGCCATACCGGCCAGAACGACGAACAGTCCCCGGTTGTCGATCAGCCCATAACGAATCAACTCCGTTGCCGGCAGGCGCAACAGCTGATGCTCGGCCTCAGCTGGCAACGCTGACGCGTCTTCCGGTGCCGCCCTGCTGCCCTGAATGGCTTCCCGCAGTTCTGCGAGCGCTGCGGTGCTGAGCACCTGCAGCTCCGCTTCCGGACGTCCTCCTGACGACGTTTCTATCTGCACGCTGACCACACCCAGCCAGCGGTGCAACGGCGTCACCTGGGTACTGATGTTCTCGATGCGGCTGAACTCCACATGGCGTACACGGCGAAATACCAGCCCCTGACTGATCAACAGCACACCGTTGGACCAGCCATAACGAAACCAGTACTGACGCCAGAGCGCGATACCCAGCACCACACACAGCAGGAACAGCCCCAGCGCCAGTTGCTGGCCCAGTTCCCGATCGGCACCACCGAATATCATGACCGCAATCAGCGGCACCAGCAGCTGGCGCAGCAGGCTGCCAAGGCTGAACAGCCAGGACATCGGATGCAGCCGCAATTGTGGCTGGCCGGCATCAGACGGCATCACCGGCCACTTCCGCCAGCAGGCGATCCCGCAGGGCACGCGCGTCGGCATCACGCAGCCCCGGCAGACGCAATTCGGTATGCCGGGTGCCGGCCGTATACAGGCGCAAGGTGGCCACCTGCCAGCGCCGCTCCAGCGGGCCCTGCGTCACATCAGCATGCTGCAGCCGGATGCGCGGCAGTGCCGACTCCGACCGCCAGAACACGCCGTCACGAATCCAGATGCCCTGATCATCGATGCAATAGGCGAGACGCCGAAACCGCCACTGTGGCCAACGCCAACAACACAACCAAAGCGCGGCTGGCAGCAGCGCCAATCCCAGAACCGCGGCCGGCCAGCGCGCCGGATCCGGCACTGCGCCCATCAACGGCAACGGCGCCAGGGCGCCGACCACAACGGCCAGCACCGTCAGTCTGATCAGGTTCCGGCTGCGCCACACCGGGATGACACCGGGGTCGACAGCCTTGAAGGATGCTTCCTGCGCAGCATCGCTACCTTCAGGTGCGCTGAAGCTGGTCGGCGTCCCCGCACTCACGGGGATGCCGTCGTGTCACGTGGCGGAGTTTCAGCGCCAGGCGCCTGTGCGCCTGTGGCTTCAACCGTGCCGTCCGTGTCTTCAGACGTCACCGACTCGTCCACCGAATCGGTTTCCGGCTGTGCTGAGGCTTCTGCAGGCACCATCTGCAATGGAAACGGTGTCGTCACAGCACCGGTATAAATGGTCCGGTGCGGGAATGGGATCTCGATACCAGCTTCATCGAACGCCTTCTTGATGTCCATATGCATGCTGTTGCGCAGTTCCAGAAAGAACTCCCGCTTGGCCCACACTGAGAACTGCAGATCCAGCGAAGAGTCGCCATAGCCCAAAAACAAAAACAGCGGCGGCGGATCATCAAGGCAGCGCGGATTTCGCTCTGCGACCGTCAGCAGCACCTCACGCACACGTACTACGTCCTCCTTGTAAGCTACGCCAACCTTGATATCGAGGCGCCGGATCGGAAACCGGCTCAGCGTGGTCACTTCGCTCTTGATCAGCGTTTCGTTCGGAATACGTACAAACAGATTGTCAAAGGTGCGCAGCTTCACCGACAACGCATCGATCGACAGCACCTCCCCGGTGGTGCCACTGACCTGAATGATGTCGCCCACTGCAAACGGCTTTTCACCGATCAGAAAAAGGCCACTGACCAGATTGGAAATCGAGGTCTGCGATGCAAAGCCAATGGCCACCGTCAGCACGCCCGCAGCACCGATCAACACGGCCAGATTGAAGCCCAGCTCGCGCAGCGCGGATGCCACAAACAATGCCAGCAACACATAGTAAATCAGGCGCCGCAACAGCTGCACATGATGCACCGTCAGGTGCTGCCGCGCCGCTCTGACCACCAGGCGGGACACCAGGCTGGCCAGCAAAAAGCCGAGCAACAGCAACATCCCGGCACGCAGCCACATCATGGCATGGTCGCCGGTCATCACATCGATCACTGCCTGCTGCATTCTCGACCTCCTGGATCAGTCCCCGAACAGTACGCTGAAAGCCCGGATCAGTGAGCCGCGTTCGACCGGCTGTCTGGCTTCGGAAATCTGGGTGGCTTTTGGCGCATAGCGCGGCGCGCCCTTGTCGATGCGCAAACTGGCCAGGTCGTTGTCGGATACCCGCAACAACGAAACGCTCTCGGTCCAGAGACTGCCGTCGCTGTCACCATACACGGATAGCGCCGGCACCGGCAGGCTGAACTTCTCCAACGGCAACACACTCTCGGCCTGATTGCGGACACGCAGCGGAGTGATTGCGCGATGCGGCCGATTCGGCAACTCAGCAATGCTGTGTCGAGCGTGGGTCCGACCCGAATAGCACAGCTCACCCTCACGCGTGGACGGACCAAACCAGGTATCCGACAGGCGCAACATCGGCAGCTCCTTCAGCAGCACACCGGGCTCACCCAACTCAATGCGCAGGCACAGCGGCGAGCTCAGGTAGATGGTCGTCTCCTCGCCACTGGGCAAAAATATTGGCGTTCGCGGCCGAATCACGACGGGCCGGTCCAGCAACACCGGACGCAGACGCAGCCGTCCGGCCTGGCCTGATACCACATAACGCTCCTGAGGCTCCTCATCCGGTGGCCCGTCCAGATAGTCCAG
>SKXG01000432.1 GCA_007128525.1 Pseudomonadales bacterium
AGCCTGATGGTGCCGCTGGCCGGGGCCGGCGTGGTGCCGATGCGCCGCCTGCTGCCCTTTATGATGGGCTCGAATCTAGGCACCACTGTAACGAGCGTGCTGGCCGCCACCGCCAACCCGGTGGCCGCCGCGGTCACCATCGCGCTGGTTCATGTATTGTTCAATCTGATCGGTACCGCCATCTGGTACCCATTGCGTTGGATCCCCTATCGCATCGCAAACTGGTACGGCCGGTTGGCCAGCCATTCACCGCGATATGCGTTTATGTTCCTGTTCCTGATATTCTTGATCATTCCGCTGGTCGGCATTGCCATCACGGAGTGGTTCATTTTGTACTGACGCTCTATCCAACGGGCGTCCATTGAGCACCTGTAAACACCATGCTTAGTAAAATCTTTACCGCGCTGACCGCTTCCAAAAGCAGCATTGATGAGGCCTTCGAGGATCTCACCAAGATGCTCGAGCATGCCGAGTGGATGTTTCTGCAGGCCAACGACGTGCTGCATGCCAGGGTCACGGCGGCCGAGGCACATGAAGCTATCTACGCTCGCGATCGTGCCATCAACGACCTTGAACGCACCATCCGCCGCAAGGTATTGCAACATCTGACGGTCAATCCCGGCTTTGACGTGGCGGTGTGCCTTGCCCTGATGAGTGTCGCCAAGGATGCAGAGCGGATCGGCGACTACTGCAAGAACGTCTTCGAGGTGGGGCGCTTCTACACCGAAGGCTTCCATGTGCCCAAGTACCATGAACCCCTGGAAACTTTCGCCTGCCAGACCAACGACATGTTCGACCTGGTCATCGATGCCTGCCGGGAAGCCGACGAACGCCAGGCATCAAAGGCGCTGTTGCTCGCCCAGGACATTCGCAAAGGCTGCGACAAAGTCATTGAGGCCCTGTTTGACGAAGAAGAGCCCATGGCATTCCATGAGGCTGTGGCCTATTCGCTGTTGGCACGCCACTACAAGCGGGTTGCAGCACATCTGGCCAACATCGCCACAGGCATACTCGGTGATCTTGAGGAGCTGGACTTCGAGCAGCACTGAAGCACTGATTGAAGCACTGACGGGTTCGAGGCCCAAGGGCCCCATGGCCCGTGCTAGAGTGGCAGGCTGGTAACTCGTGTCACCCAAGCCCATGTTGCGTCCTGCCACACTCAGCGACCTCGATCAGCTGGTCGCCATAGAAAACCGCTGCTTTGACACCGACCGCCTGTCGCGGCGCAGCTTCCGGCGCATGCTGAGCAAGGCCAAGGCCAGCATGATTGTCGATGAGGACATTGCGGGGGCCCGCTTGCGCGGTTATGCCCTGGTTCTGTTCCATGCCGGCACACCACTGGCGCGCCTGTATTCTTTTGCCACCGAACCCGACTACCGCGGACAAGGGATCGGCATGCGCCTGCTTGAGGCCGCCGAACAGGCGGCACGTGAGCGCGATTGCGTGGCATTGCGCCTTGAGCTGAGGCGCGACAACGAAGCCGCGCTGCGGCTGTACGAGCGTCACGGCTATCGTCAGTTCGACATTCAAGAGGCCTATTACGAAGACCATATGGATGCCATCCGTATGGAGAAATCTCTGGCGCCCTCTCTGCCGGGCGATATGAACGTTGTGCCCTATTACCAGCAGACGCTGGAATTCACCTGCGGCCCCGCAGCTCTGCTGATGGCCATGCACGCGTTGGATCCAAAGCTGGCCCCAAACCGGAAACTCGAACTGCGCATCTGGCGCGAAGCCACAACGGTATACATGACCTCAGGTCACGGCGGTTGCGGCCCCTATGGCCTGGCGTTGTCCGCCCACCACCGCGGTTTTGGCGCTGAGGTCTGGACCAACGCGCCTGACAGCAGCCTGTTTGTGGACTCCGTGCGTGACGAAGGCAAAAAGGAAGTCATTCGCCTGGTACAGGAAGACTTTCTCGATGAGATACAAACGCTGCGTATTCCGGTGCATGACGGCACCATCTCGCTGTACGAGCTTGAAGACGCCTTCAATGCCGGCAGCATACCTGTAGTGCTGATCTCATCCTGGCGCATCTATCAGAGGCGCGCACCACATTGGGTCGTCATCACGGGGTTTGATGAGCGTTTTGTCTACGTGCACGACCCATTCGTTGACCATGACGAAAACAAAGCCCGCATCGACTCCATCAATATGCCGATTCTGAAACGGGAGTTTGCCGGCATGGCGCGCTATGGCAGGAATGCGCAGCGAGCTGTCGTCCTGATCAGCCCGTTGCCCTAGGGCACACTACAGTCAGCTTCAGCCTGAAGTGACGTCAACGCCTGTGGACACCACTCATGTCCGGCAACTGATGCGCGATGCCCTTGTGGCAATCGATACAGGTTGCTTCACCGCGCTGCAAGGCGGTGGAATGTGCGCGGGCCGCCCGAGGTTTCTGCGCCGTAAAGTCCATGCTGTCGAACTGATGGCAGTTGCGACATTCGAGCGAGTCATTGGCCCGTAACCGCTGCCACTCGCGTTCTGCCAACTCCCGGCGCTTGGCCTCATACTTCTCCGGCGTGTTGATGGTGCCAAAGAGCCAACCCCAGACTTCCTTTGACGCCTCCATCTTGCGCCCGACCTTATGCGTCCAGTCATGAGGCACATGGCAATCCGAGCAGGTGGCCCTGACGCCGGAGCGATTCGAGTAGTGAACCGTCGGCTTCAGCTCCTCGAACGGATTGGCGCTCATCTCATGGCAGGACACACAGAACTGCTCGGTATTGGTGTACTCCATGGCCGTGTTGAAACCACCCCAAAAAAATATCCCGGCAACAAAGCCTCCCAGCGTCAGCACTCCCAGACTCAAGTGTGCACTGGGACTGGTCAGCAGGTTCCAGTAAGCCTTGATCGACTCGCGCATCTGACCTCCTAACGTCTGTCCCGCTCGACCATATCGGCAATAACCTGATCCACCGGCTTGAACTCGTTCCGCACCAGCGGATCCACATCCGCCTGAGTCACATGACACTGCGTGCAGAAGTAGCGGTCTGGAGATACAGCAGCGATCACCTGCTTGTGACGATCCATGAAGTGCGTCACGCTGACCATGGGCGCACCGGCCGCCGGCGCGGCTTCGCGACTGTGGCAGTCCAGACAGCGATTGAAGCGCATGTCCACCTGATAACCGCGAATGCTGTGGGGAATCACCGGCGGCTGCTCCGGATAATTTCGAATCTCCCGACCGCGACGCTCTATCACTTCGGAGATCACCGGCGTATCCAACGACCGACTGATGGTACCGCCCGGCCGCAACCCATCCGGCGCCGGCGGATCAGTGAACTCTGATGCCAGCGCAACGCCAAGCCCGGCCAGCGCCAGCAGGAGACCGCCTGAGATCAGCCATTTCATAGTTTCCTCCTAGGCCAGCTGGACCAGTTCAAGCCGAACCGCACACTTCTTGAAGTCGGTCTGCCTGGAAATGGGATCCGTGGCATCCAGAGTGACATTGTTGATCAGTTTGCTCGCATCGAAGAAAGGCACGTACACCAGCCCGCGTGGTGGGCGCACCCGGCCGCGGGTTTCCACACGCGCCTTCATTTCGCCGCGCCGACTGATGATGCGTACCTCACTGCCACGCCGAAAACCCTGCTCCTGGGCGTCATCGAAGTTCATATACAGCAGGGCGTCCGGTACCGCCCGGTGCAACTCTTCCACGCGCCGCGTCATCGACCCGGTGTGCCAGTGTTCAAGAACCCGACCAGTGGACAGCCAGAAGGGGTAGGTGTCATCCGGCACCTCGGCCGGTGGTTCATCCGGCACGGCAAAAATCAATGCCCGGTCATCCGGTTTGGCGTAGAACTGCCAGCCCTTGCCTTCTTCAACGTATGGGTCATAGCCTTCCCGGTAGCGCCACAAGGTTTCCTGGCCATCGACAACGGGCCACCGCTTGCCCCGTGTTTCGTGGTACACGTCAAAGCTGTCGAGGTCCTTGCCGAAGCCACGCCCGAAGCGGGCATATTCTTCAAACAGCCCCTTCTGCAGGTAAAAGCCCAGCTCTTCCGATTCCTGGTTCGGATAATCCGGATTCATGTCCTCAAGCGGATACTGGTCGACCTGTCCATTGGCAAACAGCACATCGAACAACGTCTTGTCGCGCAGATCAGGTGCTTTCTCCAACAGCTCCTCAGGCCAGACTTCGTCGACCCGAATGCGCCTGGACAATGCTACTGTCTGCCAAAGATCCGATTTTGCTTCACCGGGGGCCTTGACCAATTGATGGAAGAACTGGGTGCGGCGTTCAGAATTGCCAAAAGCCCCTTCCTTCTCGACCCAGGACGCTGCGGGCAGGATAAGATCCGCCGCCTGCGCCGACACCGTCGGGTAGATATCCGAAACTATGACAAAGGCCTCCGGATTGCGCCAACCGGGGTAGGTCTCCTGCATGGTGTTCGGACCGGCCTGTACGTTGTTGGTGACCTGGGTCCAGTACACCTTGATATTGCCATCCTTGAGCTGACGACTCTGCTCTACCGCGTGAAAACCAACCCGTGACGGAATCGTGCCTTCCGGCACTTTCCAGACTTCTTCAGCAAACTTGCGGTGCTCGGCGTTCGTCACTACGCGATCAGCCGGCAGGCGGTGTGCAAAGGTGCCCACTTCGCGCGCCGTACCGCATGCAGAAGGCTGACCTGTCAGCGAGAACGGACTGTTACCCGGCTCGGAAATCTTGCCGGTCAACAGGTGCAGGTTATAGATCAGGTTATTGACCCAGACGCCGCGCACATGCTGGTTGACGCCCATGGTCCAGAAGCTCATTACCTTCTTGTCGGGATCGGCATAAAGCTCCGCCAGGCGCTCGAGCTGCTCGGCCCGCACACCGGACTCCCGCGCCGCACGTTCGAGCGTGAACGGCGCAACATGGTCGCGGAACTCTTCAAAGGTCATGGACGACCACTCGTTGGCCCGATCCGCGTTCGCAGCACGCTGCTGAAGTTCATGTTCGTCGCGCAGGCCATAACCAATGTCGTCAACGGCGCGAACGAAGCTGACATGCCGATCGACAAAGTCCTCATGGACCTTGCCAGATCGAATGATGTGATTGGCGATGTAATTCAGGATCACGATATCAGCATGCGGCTTCATCACCATACCGTTGTCGGCAAGATCGAAGCTGCGATGCTCAAAGGTCGAGAGCACTGCGACCTCGACGTGCGGAAAGGACAGGCGCCGATCAGTAACACGTGTCCAGAGCACCGGGTGCATCTCGGCCATGTTGGCGCCCCACAGCACGAAGGCATCAGCATGCTCGATGTCGTCGTACACGCCCATGGGCTCGTCGGAACCGAAGGTGCGCATGAAGGCGAAGACAGCCGAAGCCATGCAGTGGCGCGCGTTCGGATCAATGTTGTTGGTTCGGAGCCCTGCCTTGAAGAGCTTGCTCGCTGCGTAGCCCTCCCAAATGGTCCACTGACCGGATCCGAACATGGCCACGCTGTCTGGTCCATGCTCGCGAATGGCCTGCTTGAACTTGTCCGCCATGACATCGAGCGCTTCGTCCCAGGACACGCGCTCGAAGTTGCCATTCTTGTCGTATGCGCCATTGCGTTTGCGCAGCAGCGGCGTGGTCAGTCGATCCTCGCCGTACAGAATCTTGGACAGGAAGTATCCCTTGACACAGTTGAGCCCCCGATTGACTTCGGATTGCGAGTCGCCATGGGTCGCCACAATCCGGCCTTCCTTGGTGCCGACCATGACACTGCACCCCACACCACAGAAACGGCAGGGTGCCTTGTTCCATTCCATTCGGGTCAGCTCGGCGTTGGTCACCAGATTGCTGGCGCCTGCCGGTACACTGAGGCCGGCAGCGGCTGCCGCGGCGGCGACTGCATTGGCCTTGGCAAATTGACGACGAGTCAGCTGCATGGCCGCTCCTCCTGAAGTTGATCGGCTTGAGATGGGTCAAGTATTTCGTGGTAGACGAGCGATGCGCTCAGCACACCCGGCGTGTCTGCCAATGCCTGGGTCAGATCGGCAATCTGTCGCTCACTAGTGCGCTCAATCACGCAGATCACCTTGCCCTCTGGATTGGTCACCGGCACTTCGGTGTCCGGTTGGGCGCGAAGCCAGCTTGCGACCGCCTCTACCTGGTCAGGCTGAACCTGAACCAGCAGGCTGGCGACATGCAGCACTCCGGTCATGATTGGCTTTAGCGGTATGTGGTCCGGCATCACTTCGTCTCCGTCAGCATGACGCGCCCTATACAACGAACAGAGAGCCCAACGAACAGGCAGCGCCCGGTCAGCCTGGCGGGCCAGGCGGCCCAGCGATGGTCTGCCAGATCCAGACAGCCAGCCCATAACCGCCA
This sequence comes from Pseudomonadales bacterium, assembly GCA_007128525.1. Taxonomy (GTDB): domain Bacteria; phylum Pseudomonadota; class Gammaproteobacteria; order Pseudomonadales; family Azotimanducaceae; genus SKXG01. Next base: position 6,311 of record SKXG01000432.1, read on the forward strand.
ACGACCATGACGCTCAGAATGGGAAAGAGAAAGACGATGATGAATGCGAACAGACGCCGTTCACGTTGCTTGCGCGTGGGCCCTACAGACGTGTTGTCCTGTTCATCTACTGGCGTACTGGACGTCTGATCCTGCGTGGAATCCATCTCCCCTCCGCTGCGCAGCTGCCCCACTGGCCCCGAAGGACCGGGAGCAGTCATCCCCCCTTAACATGGCTGTTTGAGAGTTGATTTTTGTCAGCCTAGTATCTTGGAAATCAATTGTAAATGATTCGGGGATAATGCAAACGCGTCGCATTACGACATGCGCGACGGGACGCGCACGCTAGCGTTGAAACTCGCGCAGCACAGCATCAGCCAACCCGCTGCAAACGGCATCAAAGATCAATGCTCCTTTGTCCGCTTCGGCGCCTTTTGCAGAGGACAGCACGCCAGAGGGCGGAACCCCATCGGCACGCTGCGGATACACGTCATAGCACTCGAACGCTGCCGGGCCATCGTCCGGCAACTGATCCAGCGCAACCAGCTCCGGATGAACATGCAGCATCAGCGACGTCTCCATCAGCGCCCCATGTTCCAGAGCATGCCCGGGAAAGCCATCCGGATACAGCGGGTCCAGCACTGCCTTGCCACAAAAGTCCCAGTACTCAGTGCGCAGCACGCGCAGGTCCGGTGCGTCATGGCGCAACTCTCTGACAGCAAGCTCAATGGCCTCGGTAACAAACCATTGATTCTCGAAATGACCGTCGACGACAACGATTCGGCGCACACCATGTCGCGCCAGCTCGCGAATGACATCCTGCACCAGGCCAATCAGGCTGGCAGCATCCAGACTGGTCGTGCCGGGGAATGTCTGACCACCTCCACAGCGCGCCTGCGACTTGTATCCATAGTTCAGTGGCGGGGCAACCAAACCATCGACACGTCGTGCAGTTTCAGCGGCAACGGCCGTCGACAGCATCGCATCGACGCCCAGTGGCAAATGTGGCCCGTGCTGCTCAAGTGCGCCAACCGGCAGAAACACGACCGGCGCATCACGCTTGACGCGCGCCTCATAGGTCACCCAACTGATGCGGTCCATCATCACTTCTGACATTTGTTTCGACTCCTCAATCCACGGGCTACCTGATCAGCGCATCAAAGCGCCACCATTGGGGCTAAGCATTTCGCCGTAATAGAAACCGGCATGGGCCGAGGCCAGGAACACCGCTGTAGCGGCGATGTCTTCCGGGCGACCCAAGCGGGCGGCGGGAATATCGGCTTCCGCACGCTCGCCCCCGGTGACTGCGAACTCAGACCTGAGCATGGGCGTGTCGACCGGCCCTGGTGCTATGCCATTGACCCGAATCTCGGGCGCGAACTCTCGCGCCAGACTTCTGGTCAGCGCAACCACACCACCCTTCGCCGCCGTATAGGCGGCGTACTGCGCTCGGCCGAGAAACGCGAGCTCCGATGCCACGTTGATAATGCTGCCCCCACCCTGGGCCTGCATCTGCGGCAATACGGCACGACAGGTCAGGAACATTGATTTCAGGTTGGTTGCGATCACATGATCCCAGTCCGCCTCCGACGTCTCCAGGAAGGGCTTGACCTGCACGATGCCGGCATTGTTGATCAGGCCATCAATGCGCCCGTACCGATCCACGACCTGGCCAACAAGGTGTGACACCGCCGTGGCATCACTGACATCAGCATCAAGTAGCAGCACCTGACCACCCTGCTGCTCAATGTCCGCGGCAAGATCCCGCGCAATATCGGACTGCCCAAAGTGGTTCAACGCTACGCTGGCGCCGGACGCGGCAAACGCCCGCGCCATGGCCCGGCCGATACCGCCGCTCGCTCCGGTAATCAGCAGCACCTGTCCCGTCAGATCAATCTGCATGCCAGTGCCTGCTAGACAACTGTGAGAAATGACACGCCGTGTGCACCGACGAAGTTGTCAACACGGCCACGACCCTGCCCAACGGCACCATAGTCATCATCCAGCACACGTCGCACGCGATTCCGATGAAAAGAGCGAAACAGCTCGGACCATGGCATCAGGGACTGGTCCTGTGAGCCATACAGTGCCTCGTGCGTCTCCGGCAGCCGGTACCACGGAACCGAGACTTTCTCGTGATGCGCATTGTGATAACCAAAGTTCAGCGCCAGCAGGTTAAGCCACGGATGTTGCACACTGACAACGTTTGAATAGGTGTGCGCCTGCTCATACGCCCGATCCTTGCCGGTCATGGGCACGGCTTCATCATCAGCCGAAACAAAATACTGGTCGAACGTGTGATGGAAGGCATCATTGAGGTTCAACACTGTCAGGAACAACCAGTACGACAGCGCATAGAGGAGCAGCGCCATCGGTGACAGCCAGAACAGGAACACGAAGAAGGCCACTCGGCTGACACCAACCAGAACCACACGAAGTCGGCGATCGTGCTCATCAGGCTGCGTAAAGGGCCGTACAACAAGCTGGTAGTGCATGATCAGCTCAATGGCAGGCATGTAGGACCACTCCGCCACATAGACGGCCCGCTTGAACCAATTCGGCTGCGCCTGCAACCAGCGCTTGTAGTCGAACCGGGTGACATCAGCACGGTCACGGTGATGTCGGAAATGCATGTTGCGAATGCGCTCGAAAGACGCGTAGGCCGCACCGCACAACCAGCCCATGACCTCGCCGACGAATTGATTGTGAGATTTGCGTCGGAACAGCGTCATGTGGGCGGCTTCGTGAATCAGATAGGCCGCGATGACCATCGAGTGCGCAACCAACAGCACACCTGGCACCCACAACCAGCCGGTGCCTGATACCAGCATGGCCAGGCCCAATAACTGCCCCAGCAATGCATAGCTGATGGCCAGACTGTTTGGCAGCAGTCCAGCCTCTTCTCGCATCAGGCCGCGCAG
>SKXG01000231.1 GCA_007128525.1 Pseudomonadales bacterium
AGTCGGGATTACCGGGGGCATTGGCTCCGGCAAGACTGCCGTGTCAGACCGCTTTGCCAACCTGGGCATCAAGGTCGTCGACGCCGACCAGGCGTCTCGCGTGGTGGTGGAGCCGGGTCGTCCGGCGCTGCGTGAGATCGAGGCCCACTTCGGGTCGGCGGTGATACAGGCCGATGGCACGCTGGACCGTGCGGCGCTTCGCCAGAAGGTCTTTGCAGATGACGCAGAACGCCGCTGGCTGGAACAGCTGCTGCACCCGCAGATTGCGCAGTACATTGCCGATGAGCTGGCCAGCGCCGAGTCGCCTTACGCGATTCTGGTGTCGCCGCTGCTCGTTGAGTCCGGGCAAGTGCGCTTTGTCGACCGCATATTGGTCGTCGACGTGCCCGAAGCGGTCCAGATCGCCCGGACCGTCAGCCGGGACAACAACAACGAGGACCAGGTGCGGCGGATCATGGCGGCGCAAAGCAGTCGAGAGCAACGCCTGCTGCGGGCCGATGATGTGATCGTCAACGACGGCCCGATCGACGCGCTCGACGATCAGGTGGAAGAGCTGCACCTGCTGTATCTTGAACTGGCCAAACCGGACGAACTCTGAAGCACCATGAGTACAGATGACCCCAACAATCCGCCACGAATCGTTGCCTGTCCAACCTGTCGCAAGCCGGCAAAGTGGTCCCCCGAGAACCGCTTTCGGCCGTTCTGTTCGGAGCGTTGCAAGCTGATCGACCTCGGTGAGTGGGCGAGCGAATCACACCGGATACCCGGTGAACCGGCAATGGATGAACAACTGCCGGACGACCCGCAATACTGAGAGGCTTTAGGCTGTCAGCGCTCGATCTCAATGACCACAGCGCGAGCATTGGGCACGGCGCCCGGCTTGTACACACGCAGTTTGAGCCAGGGCAGTTGATGTTCATCCTTGAGCCAGGCTGCCACTTCAACGGCCAGGGTCTCAATCAACTGAAAGCGACTGGCGCTGACGAATTCGGTCAGGCTGCGCGCCAGTGCGCCGTAGTCCAGGGCATCTTCGATCGCATCCCGCCTGGCGGCCGCCTGGGCATCCACGCCCAGTTCGAGATCAAACTGCAACGTTTGTCGCACCTGCCGCTCCCAGTCACGGACGCCAACAATGGCCTGTACTTCCAGCCCGTTGATCAGCAGCTTGTCCATGACACCTCCGGGTTTATGTCGTCAGGTGCGGTACTCGGCGTTGATCCGCACATATTCATAGGAGAAGTCTGAGGTCCAGACACGCTCCACCGCCGAGCCCCGTCCCAGATCGACCCGCACCTGAAATTCCGGCTGGCCCATGACCCGCGCACCATCTTCCTCCCGATAGCTGTCCGCCAACAGGCCGCCACGTGCGACACAGACGTCATCCAGCCACAGCGACACGCCTGTAGTGTCCAGATCTGCAATGCCACTGCGGCCAATGGCCATGCAGAAGCGGCCCCAGTTCGGATCGCCGGCAAAGGCCGCAGTCTTTACCAGCGGCGACTCGGCGATGGTGTAGGCCACCTGCAGGCATTCGGTTTCGTTGCGCCCGCCTTCGACGCAGACCTCGATAAAACGGGTCGCGCCTTCGCCGTCACGCACAATGTACTGAGCCAGCGTCCGTGCGATGTCTGTCAGCGCGGTGCAGACCTCGTCGTAGCCAGGACTTTGCGGGCCGTCAATGCGCGGCGCGCCGGCGGCGCCGGTTGCTGCAATGACAAAAGCATCGTTGGTCGAGGTGTCACCATCAATGGTGATGCGGTTGAAGCTGCGCGCTGTCGCATGCTGCAGCATCTGTGTCAGGACATCCGGTGCCACGCTGGCATCGGTGACGATGTACGCCAGCATCGTTGCCATATCCGGCCGGATCATGCCGGCCCCCTTGGCCATACCGGTGAAGGTCAACGTGCGGCCGTCAAGCTCGATCTGACGCGATACCGCCTTCGGCCCGGTGTCCGTGGTCATGATCGCTCGGGCACATGAGAGCCAGCCGTCAGACTGCAATGATTGTGAGAGCGTGCGAACGGTCGGCGCCATTCGGTCCAGCGGCAAGCGTTCACCGATAACCCCAGTGGAAAACGGCAGGACCTGAGTGGCCTCGATATCCAGCGCTTGTGCCACCCAGGCACAGGTCTCACGCGCGTCCGTCAGGCCCAGCTCACCGGTGGCGGCATTAGCGTTGCCGCTATTGATCAGCAATGCACGCAAATCCTGGCCCTGCCACTGCTGCAAATGGCTCTGCGCCACCAGCACGGGTGCCGCCTTGAAGCTGCTTTGGGTGAAAACGCCGGCCACGCTGCTGCCGGGTGCCAGCGCGATCAGGCACAGGTCATCACGCGTAGCGCTCTTTTTGATGCCGGCACGGCCGGTTGCCATCAGTGCACCGGCCACCGGATGCAGGATATCCGGCGTGGGTAGATTCACCGCCATGACAAGGTCTCCAACAGTTTTGCAGTGGCAAAGGCGCGTCAGTCGACCCGGCCGTGACAGTGCTTGTACTTCTTGCCGGAGCCGCACGGGCAGGGCTCGTTGCGCCCGACCTTGCGCTCCTGCCGAACGAAGGTTTCGGGTTTGGCAGGCCCCTGAGAACGACCCGACGCACCACCCTGTCCATCGAGGGCCGATGCCTGCTGGTGACTGAACTGCATGCGGCGCGCCTCTTCGGCTCGGCGACGCTGCTCAATCTCTTCCAGGCTCTGCTGCGGTTCGACCTGAATCCTGGCCAACAGGCGAACCACTTCGCGCTTGATATTCCCAAGCAGTTCCTGGAACAGCTCGAAGGATTCGCGCTTGTATTCCTGTTTCGGCTGTTTCTGCGCATAGGCCCGCAGGTGGATGCTCTGACGCAGGTGGTCCATGGCCGCGAGATGCTCTTTCCAGCGCTGATCGAGGATCTGCAGCATCACCTGTTTTTCGACCATACGCATGTCGATGCCCTGGCTCTGCCACTCGCCTTCCTTGGCCTGATACTCTTCGACGAGCTGCGCCTTGATCTTCTCTCGCAGCGTCTCTTCGATCAGGCTGTCATCCTCATCCAGCCATTTCTGGATCGGCTGCTGGGAGTTGAACTCTGTCTGCAGCGCCTGTTCAAGACCTTCGACATCCCACTGCTCTTCGATGCTCTGCGGCGGGATATAATCGGATATCAGATCGTCCACCACCTCATCGCGGATGTCAGCGATCATCTCCGAGATGTCCTCGGCTTCCATCAGCTCATTGCGCTGTTCATAGATGAGCTGACGCTGATCGTTGGCAACATCGTCGAACTCAAGCAGGTTTTTCCGCAGGTCGAAGTTGTGACCTTCCACTTTGCGCTGCGCTTTCTCGATGGCATTGGAAACCATGCGATGCTCAATGGCCTCGCCTTTCTCCAGGCCCAGCGAATTCATGATGTTGCGCACCCGATCGGAGGCGAAGATCCGCATCAGGCTGTCTTCCATCGACAGATAGAAGCGCGTGGAACCCGGGTCACCCTGACGGCCGGACCGGCCGCGGAGCTGGTTGTCGATACGCCGTGACTCGTGTCGCTCCGTGCCGATAATGTGCAGCCCGCCAGCCTCAATCACCTGATCATGCAGTTTCTGCCACTCATCGTGAACCTGCTTGACCTGTTCCGGCGTGGGGTCCTCGAGCTTGGCCACTTCCGCCTGCCAGTTGCCACCAAGCACAATATCGGTACCCCGACCGGCCATATTGGTCGCGATGGTGACGGCGCCGGGTCGGCCAGCCTGGGCGATGACTTCTGCCTCGCGATCATGCTGCTTGGCGTTAAGAACGTTGTGCGGCACCTTGCTCTTCTGCAATGCGTTCGACAGCCGCTCCGACGACTCGATCGAGGCGGTACCGACCAGAACCGGGCGGCCAGCCTCAATGCATTGCTCAATGTCTTCGATGATGGCGTCGAATTTCTCGTCCTCGGTCATGAAGACAAGATCGTTCATGTCTTTACGAATCATCGGCCGGTGCGTCGGGATCAACACCACATCCAGGCCGTAAATCTGATTGAATTCCGCTGCCTCGGTATCGGCGGTACCCGTCATGCCGGCAAGCTTCCGATAGAGCCGGAAGTAGTTCTGGAAGGTGGTGGAGGCCAGAGTCTGGCTCTCATTCTGGATCTGCAGGCCTTCTTTGGCCTCGATGGCCTGATGCAGGCCTTCCGACCAACGCCGACCGGGCATCGCTCGCCCGGTGTGCTCATCGACGATGACAATATCGCCGTCCTGCACAATGTAGTCGACATCGCGATTGAACAGCACATGGGCCCGCAGCGCAGCATGCACATGGTGCAGCAGGTTCAGGTTGGTGGCGCCGTACAGGCTGTCGCCTTCCTCCAGCAACCCCAGCCGTGTCAGCTCTTCCTCGACCAGCGCATGACCGTCTTCGGTCAGCTCGATCTGTCGGTTCTTCTCATCAACGACGAAGTGGCCTTCCTGCTCGATGCCGTTCGGGTCGTTCTCATTGCCAACCTGACGGCGCAGCTTGCCGGGCAGGCTGTTGATCTTGTAGTACAGCTCTGTGCTCTGCTCCGACGGCCCGGAGATGATCAGCGGCGTACGGGCCTCATCGATCAGGATGGAGTCGACCTCATCGACAATGGCGTAGTGCAGCTTGCGCTGGACCCGGTCCTGCAGCCGAAATGCCATGTTGTCACGCAGGTAATCGAAGCCGAACTCATTGTTGGTGCCGTAGGTGATGTCCGAGTTGTAGGCCTCACGCTTTTCTTCCGGGCGCTGCCCGCTCTGGATGACACCAACGGTCATGCCGAGCAGTTCGTACACCGGCCGCATCCAGTCGGCGTCGCGCCGTGCCAGATAGTCGTTCACGGTGACAATGTGGACACCCTCTCCGGTCAGCGCATTGAGGTAGGCCGGCAGCGTCGCCACCAGCGTTTTGCCCTCACCGGTACGCATCTCTGCGATGTGGCCCTCGTGCAGGGTGATGCCGCCGATCAGCTGCACATCGAAAGGCCGCAGCCCCAGTGCACGGTCGGCAGCCTCACGGGCGAGAGCGAATGCCTCAGGCAGCACCTTGTCCACGTGCTCACCACTGGCAATGCGTTCGCGGAACTGCTCGGTGTACTCCGGGATCTGCTCGTCGGACAACTTTTGCATCTCCGGCGCCAGCACATTGATCTTCTCGACCATGCGACCCATGCGCTTGAGCTCACGCTCATTTTTGGAGCCAAAGACTTTCTTCAGAACTGCCGTGATCATGCTATCTGAGGGTTCCGCTGAAAGGGTCGAAGTGTAGCGCGTTTCGGCGCCAGATGAGACATGCCGCCGTCAGCGTCAGCACTGCCGGGCCCGTTTACCAGGCCGGGGAACGTGTATGCGGGAAAGACAGGTGCTTTGCAGCCGACTTCGGCACCCCCGGACCAGGGGACGATCAGCCTTGCCGCGAACGGGCGATGTAGCGTTGTGGATCTATGGGCCGGCCGTCCTTGAGTACTTCGAAGTGCACATGGGGCCCTGTAGCGCGCCCGGTGGCGCCGATTTTGGCAATGGTGTCACCCTTTTTGACGATGTCGCCAACGTCAACGAGGATTTCACTATGATGCGCATACCGCGTGACATAGCCCCCACCATGGTTGATCTCGATCATCTTGCCGTAACCGCCGCGCCGCCCGGCAAAGACCACGATACCGCCACCGACGGCCAGCACGTTGCCGCCCTCAGGGCCGGCAAAGTCGACACCGGCATGCCAGGTCATCCGGCCACTGAAGGGATCCGCCCGGCGGCCAAAGCTGGACGACATCCAGCCACGCTCGACCGGCCGTCCGGCCAATGAAACTTCGTTGGTGAAGCGGCGTTCCGCCAGCAATGATTCCAGTACAGACAACTCCGCTTCGCGGGCACGAACCTGCTGGGCCAGCTGGTCAACGGCGGTCGCGTACAGCAGGCCGTCAAAGAAGTCCTGACCTTCGTCGGGGCCACCCAGCGCAGCCGGCTGATCAAAGCGGAACTCCGCCTTGTCGATGGCCGCCAGCTCGGTCAGACGCTCACCCAGCGCTTCCATCCGCAGCAGCCGGGCCTGCATGCTGGCCATTCGCCGCCCGACGGCTGCAGCTTCAGCACGGGTCTGGGCCTGCATGTCCTCGATCTCAATGCGCTGGCGTTCAAGGCGCTCCTGCCAGCTCACCACAACCTGGGTGGGCAGCAGATCCTGGGCAAAATAGCGGTGAATCAGATAGGAGGTGGACAGCAGGCCAACAACGAGCAGGGCAGCGGCGAAGTACAAAACGGCGTTGGGGATCCAAAGCGTCTGCGCTCTGCCTTTGTCCTGACGTAGGAGTATGATCTGCATTGCTTACACCACCCGAACCCTGGTTCGTTCTGTCAGTTCCCGACAACAGCCGGGCGCTCGTTCAGCACAGGCTAAATTCGCCATGACTGATGACCCGTCAAAACCCAGACCGCGACACCCACGACAAGGCCGATCGCACCCCAATCACAGAGCTGCCAAGCAAAAGATAGACCATATCCTTGCCAGCCGCTTCCCAAGGCGCTCACGAAACCGGGGCGTCGACCTGAGAACTGACGCACAAAACCCGGCATTTGCACCGGCCAGCCCAGGTACGCTGCACAAACTGCTGCGTACCGCGGCCCTCCGCGATGCCTGGACGTCTCAACTACGTGCATTACTACCAGAGGATGTTGCGCCGCACTGTGAAGTAGCGAACATACAGCACGGCATCCTCAGCCTGCACTGCGAAAACGCAGCCTGGGCCACAAAAATGCGCTTCCTGGTGCCTGATCTATTGCCGCGACTGAAACAGCTGGCGGACTTCGCACCAGTTCAGGACGTCCGTGTCCGTGTGGCTCCGAACCTTACCCAGCCTGACGGCACATTGGAAGCCCCCAAAGACAGCACCACCACAGCCCAGACGCGCAAACCCAAGCCCCCGGACTCTGACAGCCTGAGAGCTCTGGCCGACACCCTGGATGATGCAGAACTCAGGGAAGCCTTGCGGCGTCTTGCGGAGTACGGAGACTAGGGGAGACTAGAACGCTCTAGACCGGATCAACCAAACACCGGGCGAGCGAAAGAAATCGGTGCCTGAACCGCTTCTTCCTCGAAACTGATCAGCTCCCAGGCATCGGGCTGGGCGATCAGCTTGCGCAGCAGCGCATTGTTGGCCTTGTGGCCGGACTTGTGGCCGGCGAAAGCACCGATCAGGCTGTGCCCGAGCAGATACAGATCACCGATGGCGTCCAGGATCTTGTGCTTGACGAATTCATCCTCGAGCCGCAGCCCGTCCTTGTTGAGGATGCGGTAATCGTCCACCACCACAGCGTTGTCCAGGCTGCCGCCACGCGCCAGATCCATCTCACGCAACTTCTCGAACTCGGCCAGAAAGCCAAAGGTCCTGGCCCGGCTTACCTCACGCACGAATGCGGTCGATGAGAAATCGATATAGGACGTCTTGGTGTGCTGCTCGAACACCGGGTGGTCGTAGTGCAATGTGTATTCAACACGGAATCCGTCATAGGGGCGCAGGCTGACGCTTGTATCCCCATCCTGCAGTGAGACTTCACGCTTGATCCGAATAAACTTCTTGGCGGCAGGCTGCTCTTCAATACCGGCTGACTGCACCAGGAAAACGAAGGGGGCAGCGCTGCCATCCATGATCGGCAATTCGGCTGCACTGACTTCAACGTAAACGTTATCAATACCCAGCCCGGCCAGAGCCGCCATCAGGTGTTCAATGGTTGAGACGCGCACATCGCCCACACACAACGTGGTTGCCATACGGGTATCGCCAACGTTCTCGGCATGCGCACGCAATTCGACCTTTGGATCCAGATCGGTGCGGACGAAAATGATGCCGGTGTCGACCGGCGCCGGTTTGAGTGTCAGAAAAACCTTTTCCCCGGTGTGCAGCGCCACGCCGGTGGCTCGAATCTGGTTCTTAAGGGTTCTCTGACAGATCATTCTGGGCCTATATGTGCTGTTTTTGGCTTGTGCTGTTTTGTGCGCGGATGTTAGCAGACACTATCTGGCCGAGCTACGCGCCGCCTAATTGGAAGTGTTACATTTTGTTTCCCTGCCGACCATGGCCACCGGCCAGGTGACGCCGATCACAGACAGGCGCCAGACAGTTGCAACGCACACAACGGCAACCGGCCCTGGTCCGTAGACCAGAGACCAGGGCCGGCCCGTTCTGCGCCAGTAACCGCTCAGTCGGCCTGGCGGCGCAGAAACGCGGGAATGTCCAGATACTCCAGGTCAGCGGCTTCTGAGGATTCAAAAGACCGCGGTTGCTGGCGTGCAGCATGCTGGCGCATCACCGTCGGACGGTCGAGCTTGGCATAGTCGGGCTCTGCAGACTGCGGCCGCGAGTCCATGGTGTTGTCGACCACCACATTGGGCTGGCGGGAAATGCCGCCCAGCCCCGTGGCAACCACGGTAACGCGAAGTTCATCCGTCAGCTCCGGGTCGATCACGGTGCCAACCACAATGGTGGCGTGCTCGGATGCAAACTCCTCGATGGTGTCGCCCACATCAGAGAACTCGCCGATACTCAGGTCGGGGCCCGCCGTGACATTCACCAGGATGCCGCGTGCACCATCCAGGTCGATGTCTTCCAGCAGCGGACTGCGGATGGCAGCTTCTGCGGCATCGCGAGCACGATTCTCGCCCGTGGCACGCCCGGTGCCCATCATGGCCATACCCATTTCAGACATCACGGTGCGAACATCGGCAAAGTCGACGTTGATCATGCCTGGTCGAATGATCAGATCGGCAATCCCCTGCACTGCACCGAGCAGCACATCGTTGGCCGCACTGAAAGCCTCCAGCATGCTGGTGCGTTCACCGAGCACCGCCAGCAGCTTTTCGTTGGGAATCGTAATCAACGAATCAACATGATTGGCCAGCTCCTTGATGCCGGCCTCAGCAATTGGCATACGCTTCTCAAAGCGGAAAGGCTTGGTGACCACCGCCACAGTCAGAATGCCCAGCTCCTTGGCAATCTCTGCGACCACCGGCGCCGCACCTGTGCCCGTGCCACCGCCCATGCCTGCGGTGATGAACACCATGTCGGCACCTTGCAGCACCTCCGCGATTCGCTCACGGTCCTCCAGCGCTGACTGCCGGCCAACCTCAGGGTTAGCACCAGCACCCAAGCCTTTGGTAATGGCACTGCCAAGCTGAAGGCTGATTTTTGCTGCGGTGTTTTTCAACGCCTGCGCGTCTGTATTGGCAGCA
>SKXG01000002.1 GCA_007128525.1 Pseudomonadales bacterium
AGGCCAGGTGTTCATCGCCGAGTATGCCGGCGCTTTGCAGCAACCGGAGCATATTGAGCACGTAGTTGTAACGCGAGTCGGCATAGTCGAACTGAGCCTGATACAGACGTTGCTGGGCCTGCAGCACCTCCACGATGTTCCGGGTACCCACTTCATAGCCGGTCTCGGTCGCTTCCAACGCTGACTCGCTGGAGCGGATTGATCGCTCCCGCGCGCGGACACGCTGCACATCGGTCATCACGTTGCGGTACAGATTCCGGGTGTCGCGGGTTACGGCATATTCGCGTTCACGCAGCTGCTCTTTGGCTTCGATCTCGCGATAGCTGGCTTCACGAACCCGCGATGTGGTCGCCCCACCCTGGAAAATCGGGATCTGAAGCTGGACACCGGCCTGTGCCGTCTCATTACGGCCGCCGAAAAAGTCCGTACCGTCGGTCGATGAGTAATTGTAGCCGGCGGTCAGGTTCAACACGGGCAGGTGGCCGGCCTGACGAGCCCGCACGTCTCGCTGCGCCGCCTTGAGCTGCTCGCGTGCGCTCTGTACCAGGGGATTATTCTCCAAGGCCAGCTCGACCCAGTCGTCTTCTGAGTCCGGATCTGGTGGCTCGATCGGGAGATCCGGGGACAGCTTGCCCAGTTCAAGGTAGCTGGTGCCAGTCAGCGTCCGCAGCGTCTCGAAAAAGGTGCCATGGTCACCTTCCGCCTGAATGAGCCGGACCAGGGTGTTGTCGTATACGGCTGTCGATTCCAGCACGTCGGTGATCGCCACCAAACCTACGTCAAAGCGTTGCTCAACCTGTTCAAGCTGTCGGTTGACGGCAGCTTCCTCTGCTCTGGTCGACTCCAGCAGGTCTTCGGCGCGCAGAATGTTCAGATAGGCCTGGGCGACGTCGACGATCAAGGCCTGGCGCTGTGCCTGGTACTCAAGCTCGGCCTGATCAACGCGATGGCGGGCGCCCTGGAAGGTAAACCAGCGCTCGGCATTGAAAATAGGCTGGGTCAGCTGGATTTGTGCGCCACGTGAGGTGAAGGTCTCGGTGCCGACACCGGCATCACGGCGATTGGTCTGATAAGAGCCGCCGGCCGATACATTCGGCAGCAGGCTGGCGCGGGCCTGCGGCATGGCTTCACGGCGAGCACTGAGCGCCGCTGCAGAGCCGCTGATGCCCGGGTCATTTTCCTTTGCCGCCTCATAAACCTCGAGCAGGTTCGCCCCTTGTGCGACTTGTGGGACGGTTGCGATCCAGCAGGCGCCAAGCAGCACCAATACGAAACCCAGCGGTCGGAGGTGCATGGCGTTTGCTCTGCGCATAAGGGCGCGCGTCGTCGTACATTGCGTCATCGGATGCCTCGAAACAGCCTGGAAACCCTGCCTGATACAGCGGCGCAGCACAGTGGATGTGACGCTACAGGCCGCGTAAACAAAGGCCGGAGTGTAGCAGAACATACGAGTTGTAAAGCATTATCCGTCGGTCCGGAAGTCTCGACCCTGTCCTCGACTTTGCGAGCAGGGTCTTTAGAATGCAGAGCCGGCCTGAAATAGCCTATGATCAACCCGTTAGCAATGCAGGAGCCCATTGTCATCAGCATGTCTCGTCCAGGAAACCGAAGCCGTGGTTATCAGGTTGATCTGATCAGCCATATGGCGGAGTGTGACGCCAACTACCATCGCATGCTGCAGCTGATGCCTGGCCTCGCTGATCAGGATGTGCATGGCTTCGAATTGATTCTGTCCGACCGTGCCGCGGCCGTGAAGTTGCGTGTTGTCGAGCGCTGCCCGTACACGACGCTGGTTGAACTGGAACAGCAGCAGATGGATGCCGGGCTTCAGTTCGCGTTGCCGGCCCCGCGCATGCAGGTGCGCCTGTATCATGACGCGCGCAATGCCGAGGTTGTCGAGTATCAGGGGGTGCGAAGGTTGCGGCCCAAGTACACCTACCCGAATCCGGGCATGCGCCAGCGCGATGAGAAGATTCAAGTCAACCGCTTCCTGGGCGAGTATCTGGCTGCCTGCCTCGCTCATGGTTCCGCCAGTCAGCTGTCACTGGCCGCTGTCGGGGGCTGACAGCGGCGCTTCGTCGGTCTATGCGGTTTGGCTTCAGTCGGATTTGTGTTCAGTCGGATATGCGTTCTGTCGGAGTAGTGCTATGCGCATCGTGCAGCTCACCGACCTGCACCTGACCGCAGAACCCGGTCAAGGGTTTCATGGCCTGAACTGCCTGCAACAGTTTGAAGCGGCATTGACCAACAGTCTAACGCTGGCGCCCGATCTTGTGCTGCTGACCGGTGACCAGGCGCAGGAGCCTTCGCCGACACTGTATGCGGCACTGATGGACTGCCTTGAGGCGCACTGGTCCGGTCCCTGGCTATGGACGCCGGGCAACCACGACTGCGGCGCCGACATGATGGCAGCGCTCAGGCGTCGGCACCGCGACGTCCCCGAGCACAGTTGCTATCGAAGCGGCCGGATTGCCGTGCACACGCTTGATACCCACATTGATGATCAGCCCGAAGGCCGTGTGGCGGCAGAAGAACGTCAGCGCATTCTTGAAGTACTCCGAGCAGAGCAGGCTGACATCGTCCTGATTGCCGGTCATCACCCGTTGTTTACGGTAGGTACGGCCTGGCTTGACAAGCACGTGCCGGAACAGGGTGCTGAACTCGCTGCGGCACTGGCAGCTTTCCCATCGGTCCGGGCCTATTTGTGCGGGCATGTTCATCAGGCATCAGATCTGCAGCGCCATGGGCTCAGGCAATTGAGTGCACCGGCAACAAGCGTTCAGTTCGAGGCCGGCTCGCCGCAGTTCAGTCTCGGTGCGGCGCGCCCGGCCTACCGTTGGCTTGACGTTCGAGACGACGGCTCGGTGCAGACAGCCTGCGTTCAGTTGTAACTGCGCTGAGTTGTAAATGTCGCTAGAATGCTCTGAAGTGGATGGCGGCCGCCATTCGATTTCCCAGTCAGGTATAGAGTTGCATGAGTCGATCTGAGTATACGGCCAGCTCCATTCAGGTTTTGTCAGGGCTGGAGCCGGTACAGCGCCGGCCAGGCATGTACACAGACACCAGCCGGCCCAATCATCTGTTGCAGGAAGTCGTCGACAATGCCGTTGACGAAGCGCTGGCCGGGCACTGTCGAGAAATCGACGTGCGGGTAGGCGCTGATGGCGTTATCGACGTTTCCGATGATGGTCGTGGTATGCCAGTGGACATTCATCCGGAACACAAGGTCAGTGGCGTTGAGCTGATCCTGACGCGCCTGCATGCCGGTGGCAAATTTGACTCGGAATCCTACAGCTTCTCCGGTGGCCTGCACGGCGTGGGTGTTTCTGTTGTCAACGCGCTGTCGCAGTGGCTTGAGGTCGAGATCAGAAAAGGCGGCGAGCTGTACGTACAACGCTATGAGCATGGGGCGCCGAAGACCAAACTCAAAGTTGTCGATAAAGTCGGCAAGCGCAACACCGGAACGCGGGTACGCTTTCTGCCCGATCCACAGTACTTCGACACCATGGCGCTCAGTATCGGCCGTCTCAAACACCTGCTGCGGGCCAAGGCCGTACTCTGCCCGGGGCTGACAATCCGGCTGCGACTGGAGAAGGGCAAGGAAGTAGAGACGGACGAGTGGTGTTACGAAGCGGGTCTTGCCGGTTATCTGAACCAGGCACTTGGCGAAGCAGAAACCGTGCCGGAAGGGCCTTTTTGCCATGAGATCAGCGGCAATGATGAAGCGGTTGAGTGGGCGTTGCTGTGGCGCGCTGATGGTGGCGAGCTGATTACGGAGAGTTATGTCAATCTGATTCCGACGCCGCTCGGCGGTACCCACGTCAACGGCCTGCGCAGCGGTCTGACCGAAGCGCTGAAAGAATTCTGTGAGTTCCGGGATCTGTTGCCACGCGGCCTGAAGCTTACCGGTGATGACCTCTGGGATCAGTGCTGTTATGTGCTCAGCGCCAAGCTGCGCGAGCCTCAGTTCAGTGGTCAGACCAAAGAGCGGCTCTCGTCGCGTCAGTGTGCCACTTTCATTGGCGGTGTCGCCAAGGATGCATTCAGCCTCTACCTGAATGAGCACCCCCAGGAAGGTGAGCGGATCGCCGAGCTGGCCATCAACAATGCCCAGCGGCGCGTGCAGGCCAGCAAGAAGGTCGCGCGCAAGAAAATAACGGCAGGCCCGGCCCTGCCGGGCAAGCTTGCCGATTGTTCGAGCCAGGATGCCGGCCGCTCCGAGTTGTTTCTGGTCGAGGGCGACAGTGCGGGTGGATCTGCCAAGCAGGCGCGTGACCGGGAGTTTCAGGCGGTCATGCCGTTGCGCGGCAAGATACTCAACACCTGGGAGGTGGATCCTGCACAGATTCTGGCTTCGCAGGAAGTGCATGATATTGCAGTGGCCATTGGCGTGGATCCGGGATCTGACGACCTCAGTGGGCTGCGTTACAACCGCATCTGCATTCTGGCCGATGCCGACTCTGATGGCGCGCACATTGCCACATTGCTGTGCGCGTTGTTTCTGCGTCACTTTCCGGCCCTGGTCAACGCCGGCCATGTGTTCATCGCCATGCCACCGCTGTATCGCGTTGATGTGGGCAAGGAAGTCTTCTATGCCCTTGATGAAGACGAGAAGACCGGCGTGCTCGACCGCATCGCTGCGGAAAAGAAAAAAGGCACGGTTTCGGTACAACGCTTCAAGGGCCTGGGTGAGATGAACCCGCTGCAGCTGCGTGAAACCACCATGGATCCAGATACCCGTCGCCTGGTGCAGCTGACGGCGGATGACCCGGACCTGACCATGCAGATGCTGGACCTGCTGCTGGCCAAGAAGCGGTCGGCCGACAGGCGCGACTGGCTGGAGCGGAATGCTGACCAGGCTGAACTGGTCTAGCCGACTCTTCGAACGCAATCCAATCGAGTCAATTGATGACGGACAGCAAGAACTCAGATTTCGAAACCGTGCCGCTGCGCACGTACACCGAGAAGGCTTACCTGCATTACTCGATGTACGTGATCAATGACCGGGCCCTGCCGCACATCGGCGACGGCTTGAAGCCGGTACAGCGGCGCATCATTTATGCGATGTCCGAGCTGGGCTTAAATGCCCAGGCGAAGTACGCCAAGTCGGCAAGGACCATAGGTGATGTGCTGGGCAAGTTTCATCCGCATGGTGACAGCGCCTGTTACGAAGCCATGGTGTTGATGGCGCAGCCTTTCTCATATCGCTATCCGCTGGTGGACGGGCAGGGCAACTGGGGAGCGCCGGACGATCCCAAATCCTTTGCGGCCATGCGTTATACCGAGGCCAAGCTGGCGCGCTTTTCCGAGTTGCTGCTCGCGGAGCTGGGCCAGGGCACGGTGGACTGGGTGCCCAACTTTGACGGCACGCTGGAAGAGCCCAAGGTGCTGCCAGCCCGGGTGCCGCTGGTGCTGCTCAATGGCGCCAGCGGTATTGCCGTTGGTATGGCCACCGATATTCCGCCGCACAATCTCAATGAGATTATCGACGCCTGTATTCACCTGCTCGATCATCCGAAGGCGTCCGTTGCGGACCTAATGGCGTTCATCAAGGGTCCGGACTATCCCACAGATGCACTGATCATCACGCCGCCGGATGATTTGCAGCGCTTGTATGAAGAGGGGCGCGGCAGCATCAAGACGCGTGCCGCCTGGCAGGTTGAGAATGGCGAAGTGGTGATCACAGCACTGCCGTATCAGGCATCACCGGCCAAGATCCTGGAGCAGATCGCCGGCCAGATGCAGGCCAAGAAGTTGCCGATGGTTGTCGACTTGCGTGATGAGTCCGATCATGAGAGCCCTACGCGTCTGGTGCTGGTGCTGCGGTCAAACCGGGTTGATGTCGAGCGGCTGATGGCGCATCTGTTCGCCAGCACAGACCTTGAGCGCAGCTATCGCGTCAACATGAACATGATCGGGCTCGATCAGCGCCCGCTGGTCAAGCCACTTGATGTGTTGCTGAAAGAGTGGCTGAGCTTCCGGCAGGAAACCGTCACCCGGCGCTTGCGCTATCGGGCGGATCGCATCACGCAGCGCCTGCACATTCTGGAGGCGCTGCTGATCGCCTATCTGAATGTTGATGAGGTTATTCGGATCGTCCGCGAGGAAGACCAGCCCAAAGCCGAACTGATGCGCCGCTATGAGCTCAGCGATGTTCAGGCCACGGCGATTCTGGATCTTCGCCTACGTCAGCTGGCGCGGCTGGAAGAGATTCGCATCAAAGGCGAACGCGATGAGCTTAGTGCTGAGCTGGCGGACATCGAGCGTACCCTTGGCTCAGCGGCCCGGCTGCGGACGCTGATCAAAAAAGAGCTGCGTGCTGATGCCGAAACCTATGGTGATGCACGGCGCTCACCGGTGGTTGGCGCCAGAACGACTCTGATCGAATCGGCGGCATTTAGTGAAGACGAGCTGGTATCCAACGACCCGGTCACCATCGTGCTGTCAGAGAAAGGCTGGGTACGTGCGGCCAAGGGGCATGACGTCAACGCCAGCGAGCTGAGCTATCGCACCGGCGATCAGCTGCTTGCGGCTGCCGCAGGGCGCAACAATGACCTGCTGGTTTTCTTCGATACCAGCGGACGCAGCTACTCGGTAACGCCGCATAGCCTGCCGTCGGCGCGCGGCCAGGGTGAACCGCTGACTGGGCGTCTGAATCCGCCTGCCGGTGCGCGGTTTGTCGGTCTCGCTACGGGCCAGGCCGAGACCCGGCTGCTGCTGGCCAGCAGTGCCGGATACGGCTTTGTTGTCCGGCTGGCAGAGCTGGTTGCCAAAAACCGGGCCGGCAAGGCCGTGCTCAGTGTGCCCAAGGATGCTGAGGCGCTCGCCCCAGCACCGGTCCCGGCCGAGCCGACGGAAGATCTGATGGTCGCTGCGCTGTCCAGCGCCGGCTATCTGCTGTTGTTCCCACTGTCGCAACTGCCGGAAATGTCTAAAGGGAAGGGCAACAAGGTCTTGAACATTCCATCGGCTGCGCGCAAGTCAGGAGAGGCGCTGCTCAGCGCCCAGGTCGTTGGGCCGGCGCAGCAGCTGGTGGTGCAGGCCGGGCAGCGCCACCTGAAACTGAAGTTCAAGGATCTGGAACACTACATTGGTGAGCGTGCGCGGCGCGGCAGGCGACTGCCGCGGGGCTTTCAGAAGGTGGACGCCCTGGCTGTCGAGGCGCTCTGAGCCAATAACAGTTCCACCTCGTTGTCGAGCAGCACCCGGTAAGCGTCGGTAAGGTCCGTCACCAGCGTGCAGATACCCGGGATGGCCGTGTTCAGCGTGGCCAGCACTGGCGCGCGCTGGTGGCGCCACAGGCAGCGATCCGGTCGCTCCAGGGTCGCAAAGGCATCGGCGCTCATGGCAATGGCGCCGTTGCCGGCCACTGCGCTGAGCAGAATGCCATCGGCGCTCAGCTCTGTATCGGCAAGCTCGGCAGCACTGTCGAGCCAGGGTATCTCTGGCGTCAGGTCTCCGCCGTCGTCCTCGCCCGCGCTGACCAGGTGCAGCCCGAAGCGAAAAATCAGCGGCGTCTCAAGCCTGGCGAAGTCCCCGTCATTGAGCTCTTCCAGCAGGTCGGCGCAAAGCAGTGCCGCGCACAGCGCCCGAAAACAGAAGTCGGTTTCGTCACGCTGGCTCAGCAGCAGGACAAAACCCGTACCCGGCAGCTCCGTGCACTCAGCCCGATACAGCCGGGCCACCTGCTCCACCCGCTTCAGACATCGCCCCACCACCTGACCACGGATCGCGGATGGCAGCGCCATCTGGTTGAACAGGTTGATGACCACGAAGTACTGTGCGCCGCCATCAGCTTCGGGCTCACCGTCTTCGGTTGTCGGGCCGGTTGGCAGATCGTCAGTCCGTGGTCGGGCGCGTATCTCCAGATGACGGCCCAGGCCATAGCCCAGCGCCCCACTGAGCAGCAGCATGACCAGCGCTGGCAGCCACAGTGCTGCCAATGCATGCCCGCTGCTGAAGGCTTGCGGGTCCAGCATGACGCGGACGTACCCGGCCTGCGTCTCTTCAAATCCGATGGGATAGTCGTAGACTGGCGCATCGCGCCCGGAGCGCTCGCCGGAAACAGCGACCGTCCGGTCGTCTATGGTGTGTAGGCTGACCATGCTGATTTCGGGAAACTCGCTCATGCGCTGGGCCAGCACACCAAGCCGGACACGGTCGCCGGCGATCAGCGGCTCAGCGCTCAGCGTGGCCAGTTGGGCGCTGATGGCTTCGCCGAAGCGGTCGATACGGCCCTGGTCCACCACGTTGAGGCTGCGTTGCCAGTGTACGGCGATCAACGCCGAGGTCATCAGCGACGCAATCCCGGCCAGGATCATAATAAGATAGGCGCCGGGTAGCCTGGCCGCGGTGAAAGCGACGCGCTGGCGTAGCTTGTCGAGCAAAGCTTTGAAATCCATCAGGTCCGGGTTCAGTACAAGCGGGCCCGCCTACAGTACAGGGAAACGCAGCGACAGTGCCACAAGATATCCTGCTCGTGAACATGTCCGGGCGCAACAAACCGGAGCTGTTAGGGCTCGTCTCACAGATGCTCAGCGACCATGGTGTGCGTATCCTCGATATCGGCGAGGCCGTGATTCATGATGAGCTGAGCCTGGGCCTGTTGTTGCAGGTGCCGGCGGGTACCAGAGGCAGTCGGTCCACCATCACGCTGGTCCTTGAGCAGCTGTCGGAACAGGCCAAGGACATGGGCGCTGCGTTGCGCTGTACACCGATCAGTGCCGCCGACTATGCACGCTGGGTTGGCCAGCAGGGCCAGCCCAGATTCATCGTTACCCTGCTTTCTAACGGAATTACAGCGGCGCAGCTGGCAGCCGTTACCCGTCTGGTCAGTCTGTACGGGCTGACCATTGATGGTGTGCGGCGCCTTTCTGGCCGGGTGCCGCTGACAGTGACCGAGCGTCC
>SKXG01000203.1 GCA_007128525.1 Pseudomonadales bacterium
CAGGATTTCCAGCAGCGCAAACTCCTTCGGGGTCAAAAAGACATCCTCACCACCGTGCGTAACCGTGCGCCTTGGAATGTCCATGTGCAGATCGCCAACCTCAAGCACATCGACTTCCATCTTCATCTTGCTGGCACGTCGCACCAGCGCGTGAATCCGCGCCTCCAGCTCCACCGCCTTGAACGGCTTGGTCAGGTAGTCGTCGGCACCGGTACGCAGACCGCCAACGCGGTCATCGAGTTGATCTCGCGCCGACAGCATAAGAATCGGAATATTGTCACCCCGGGCGCGGAGTTCAGCGCAGACCTGCAAGCCATCGATATCCGGCAGACTGAGATCGAGCAGCACGACGTCGTAGCTGTGCGTCGCCAAACGATCCAAGCCTTCCTGCCCGCGCTGGCAAAGATCAAGATGGTAACCGGAACGGGCCAGCGTTCTTGCCAGGAGGTCGCCGGTAAGCTGATTGTCCTCAATGGCCAGCACCCGGACCGGTGTCGAACTCGTACTCGCTGTTGACTGGTCGTCGTTCGTCATTGCATGGTCCTGCCTTTTCCGGTACTGCAACACTGGGCCAGGCCTTCGCACTGCACAGCATTACAGCCTGGTACCATCTGCGAAGCTGACGCCGATCAGCGTCGCAACGCCTCATAGGCCAGTGTCATCAGCTGCTCCCTGCTGAATGGTTTACTCAGAAACAGGTCCTGGCTGGTCTCCAGATACTCGCCTAACACTCTGGCCTCAGCATAACCCGAAATGAACATTGCGCGTAGATGCGGTATTTGCTGGCGCAATCGACGAGCCAGTGTGGGGCCATCTATACCCGGCATCCTGACATCAGATACCAGCAGGTCAATGTCATCCTGACCCACCGCGAGCGACAGAGCCTGCTCGCCGCTGTCAGCCTCGATTACGAATGCGCCATATTCGCGGAAGATACCGCCAATCAGATCTCGTATGGCCTTGTGGTCATCGGCGACCAGCACCTTGACGCCTTGCCAGTCGGCAGGCACATCAGAGGTCTCTGCAGGCGGTTCCGCAGACGGCAGAGGCCGTGCCGGCAACCAGAGCCGCACCAGCGCCCCGCCCAACGGCCCGCGCTGCAGATCGAAGTGGCCTCCGAAACGGCGCAGGACCACGTCTACCGTTGCCAGCCCCAGGCCGGCATGGTGGTCCTGATTCTTGTCACTGACAAAAGGCTCCTTGATCCGGTCCAGCAACTCGGGCGCGATACCCTCGCCACTGTCCTGCACCTCAACGCGCAGCAACGGTCGTCCAAATGCTATCTTCAGTGGATTGCCCGGTTCAGCGCGCTGAATAAAGGTTGTTATGGACACCTCACCACTTGAGGTGATGGCGTCTCTGGCATTGATGATCAGATTGACCAGACACTGCTCGAACTGTGATGGATCAATATCGACCCCCCAGCCACGCGCGCCAAGGCTCAGTTCCAATGTAGTGTGCCGACCGAGGTAACTGCGCAACAGCGCTTCGCTGCGACGAATCACCTCATCGACCGCAATGAGGCTGATCTGCTCAACACCCTGTTGTCCAAGGGTCAACAGATTGCGCGCCAACGACGAAGCATGTTCCACCGCCAGCATCAGCTGTCGTTGCGCCTCGCCGACATCCGCTGCCTCGGGTAGATAGCGTTCCAGATACTCAGCGTTGCCCATGATGACGGTCAGCGCATTGTTCATGTCGTGTGCAACACCTCCGGCCAGACGCGCGATCAACGCCGACTGTTCCAGATCTCGCACCCGGCTCCGCAGCCTGGTGAGTTCGTGGTGCTCCTGCTGACCACCGAGCAACAACACACACAGCGCGCTGAGCAGCTGCAACGCCGGATTCGCCTTCCACAACTTCTGTTCGGCCGGTTCCAGTACCAGTACGCCGAGCAACGCGTCATCAGCACACAATGGCCACACCAGGCCGTCTGGCACTGTGGGTGCGACATCGGCACGACCGGCATCCACGTCAGACCTGTCCATCGCCACTTCGGTGAAACGCCCGTCCAGACCCAACACACTCAAGCGCACTGCTCGCGCCCCAGTGCGCAGCCGCATCCTGTGACACAACATCAGAAAGCGCTCGCTGGCCGTTGGCGCCACCACCAGTTCAGCAACAACCTGCTGCAGCGTCTGCGCATCGCGTTGCGACGACCCGACTAGCAGGCGCCTTAACTGGTCCAGTAGCTCCATGATCTCTCCAGCCTCCGCGTCATCAAGACTGCGCAGTCCAGCCCGCAGCGTCAAGAAATTACGCTGCGGGGAGTGGAGAGCCTTCAGCTAAGTGGAGAGCCTTCAGCTGGGTAAAGAGCCTTCAGCTGGGTAGAAAATGCACCGGATAGCGGATCGTTGTGGTCTGCACATCCCGCGCACCAAAGTCAAACAGCATCACGCGGTTGCTGATGCGATCGACCAGCGCCGAGTCATCCAGATCGGAGGCCAGCACTTCGCAGGACAACACCTCGCCCGAAGGCGCAATGACCAGCTCCAGAACCAGCTCACCCTGCAGCGTAGGGTCTGTGCGAAGCGCTCGGTTATAGATGGCAAAAATGGCGCCTTTGTTGCTGTCAAAGACGCGCCGGACGTCTTCAATGCTGCGCTCGCGCAGATCCTGTTGACGGGCGGCGGCAACAGCGTCTGCCGCGATCTCATCTGCCACTTCTACCTGTGTGCCCTGCCGCGCCGCCAGAGCCGTGTCGCCCGTATCCCGCGACAGAACCCGATCATCAACGCCGCCACTTCGGACGCCATCACCAGCGGCCAGACGATCCAGGCTGACGTCAGCCTCAGCGCCCACGTCTGCACTGCGCCCGCCTTGCCGGGTCAGCACATCGGTGTTCAGCGCTGAACGCATGCTGGACAGCTCCGACCGCATACCAACCAGCCCGGAAGATGCCGCCCGCTCCCGTGCCTGCTCTACCGTTTGTGTCGGTGGCGCTGGTGGTGGCTCCGCCGGTGGCTGCTCCGGCAGCGCCGTCTCTGCCGGCCGTTCAGGTTCAACCTGAGGCTCGGGTTCGGGAGCTGGCGGTGGTGGTGGCGGTGGGGCTGGCGGCTCAGTCACCAGGCGCGCCAGTTGCGGCGGCAGCTCATCAAGACTGTCCCGATCCGGTTCCGGTAAATCGAGCCACGGCAGCACCAGACCGATGACGGTCACCAACAACAGACACAGCACCAGAATGCGTCGAAACTTGCTGTCGGTCGACTCGGTCGACCACGGCAGACTGTCGCGATGACGCAGCATTACTTCATCCCGCTCCGGGCCCGTCAATCGAACGGGCACCCAGCGCCGGACGCATCTCTTCCTCGCCGGCGCCTACACGGTTCACAGCCAGCGAAATGCGCGAGAAGTCCGCCTCCTGGCAGGTATGCATGATCCGCCGCAGCAGCCAGTAAGGAATTTCCCGATCGCCAAGAATGGTGATTTCATGCCCATCTTCCGGCACACGACTGCGTCGACCCGCCAGATAAACCAGCTCTTCATGCAGGTCGGGGATAAGCTCCTGGCCGTCTTCGCCGGCGCGCAAAGCCGCAATGCTGGCAATCTGCCGGCCCTGCACCACGATGTCCTGCCCGCTGACGCTGATGACGAGTTGGGTCTCTGGCGTTTGCTCTGCTGTGGAGTCCGGCAGTTTGATCTGGGCACTGGTCTGCAGCACCTCAACTTCTGATGAGTTGACCAGCAGGAAAAACACCAGAATAGTGAAGATGTCCATCAGCGAAACCAGATTCAGTGCGCCGCCCCGACGACGTTTCTTCTGCGCTTCCCGGCGCTGCTTGAGTCGATGCACTGTCATGGCGTGGCACCTGCCAGCTCGGGCCGCACCTGCGGGAGGTCACCGAGCGAGACATCCGGAAACAGTTCGGCATGCACGACCGACATGGCCTGTACCGTGCGATACGAGCGCACGGCATCCATCACCGACACCAGCGTCTGATAGTCGGCCTGGTCATCGAGCCGAATGGTGATGTCCCGCTTATCCGGCAAGCGCTGCTTGAGCGCCTGCATCAGCTCACCCAGCGCAGCATAGTCATAACCACCATCAGCTTTCGGTAGCTGCTCAATCGCACCGCGTGCGCCGTCGTTGACCAGCAAGGCATCCGGCCATACCTGCACTTCGAGCTGCACGCTGTCCGGGTCCAGTTCGGCCTCCCCACCTGCTGACGGAAAGTTCAGCTCAATGACACTGGTATGCGTGAACACCAGGGACAGCAGCAAAACGGGTACCAGCACGATCATCAGGTTCATGAACGCCGTGACGTCGAGTTCGGCTTGCTCCCGCTGCCGCCGCATGCGTTGCCGGACGCGTTGCATTGCGGATCAGGCCGTTGCCGGACGGGATGTTGCAGCGGGCGGCCGGCCTGAACCTGCTGGACGTGCCGGGGGCTGTTCGGGTTTCTCTTCCAGGCTGTTCAGAAATTTGACCACCGCGATTTCCAGGCTCTCGACTATGGCGCTGGTCTTGCTCTGCAACATGGCGTGCACAAGCAGCATCGGGATGGCCACCATCAAGCCGAACGCAGTGGTGTTCATGGCCAGCGAAATGCTCTGCGACAGCAGTGTTGCCTTCTCGGCGGGGTCGGCATTGGCGACCGCTGTGAACGCGGCGATCAGGCCAATGATGGTCCCCAGCAGACCCAGCAGCGTGGCAATGTTGGCGAAGGTTGCGAGATAGGGCGTGCGCTTTTCGATGGCAGGCAATACCTCCAGCAACTGCTCTTCCATGGCATATTCGATGTCCTGTCGGCGTCGCGTCGTACGCATGCGGACCAGACCATCAGCAAGAATTCGGGCTACAGCAGAACCTGATTTTGCAGTGGCTTCAGTCAGTTCACGGAGGCGCTGCTGGCGCAGCATCGGCATGAAGCGTTCATAATCACGCCGGTTGGCACCGGCTGAATGCATCAGAAACAGGCAGCGTTCCAGTGCGATGGCAAGGCCTATAGCCAGTACCGCCGCGATCGGATACATGAACGGGCCACCGCTTTGAAAGAAACCAACGAATGTGTGGTAGATGTCCATAGTACGTCCTCGTTACTCCTCAGTGGCCAAACGCTTCAGTTGCCGGTGATAGTTCATTTCCTGGCGGTGTGCCGGGGGATACAATGGTCGCAGCAAGTCGTCTTCAGACAGCGGCAGATCCGGTGGCGGCAAAGGTGCGCCATCCGGCTGTCGCCAGGGCAGGATGTACAGCACGCGCGGCAACTCCTGATCACCCGAGATCAATGCCGGATCCAACTCGATGTAACTGCCCTGCCCGCCCAACGGCTCTGCAGAGGCTGCATGCCCGCCAAGGCCAAGCAGCAAAACCACAGCTGCCACTGCAACACTGCGACCGTAGTCCGTACACGCCGCCATCATCCTGCCCGCCCGTTGACACGCCGTTGCAGATCCACCAGCCAGCCATTGACTCGAGGATCAGGCTCTTCGAGCAATGTCTGATAGCGCTGATACAACGTCAGCGCTTCTTCCAGGCGCCCTAGATATAACTCATAGAGAATGGCCAGGTTGAGAAGGGCCTCGCGAAAATTCGGCTGCGCATCAAGACAGCGCCGATACTTGCGTTCAGCGTGCGCGAATTCACCTTCCTGCCGCGCCATCACACCCAACGCGTTCAGTGCTCGGCAGTCATCGGGGCTGTGTTGCAACGCCGCATCAAAGGCATCACGGGCAGAATCGCGCCTGTCCTGCGCCAGGTAGCTGTGGCCAAGGTTGATCCAGGCACCGCTGAGCTCTGGGCGTTGTTCGAGCAGCGCCGCCAGCTCCTGTTCAGCACGCCGAAAATCATCGTTATGCATCGCTTCAAGGGCACGCTCAAACTGGGCCTGCGTCGATGCGCTGATGGCCGCATCAGGTGCTGACCGTTCGGACGCAAGCTGACAACCTGACAGCCAGAGGCACAGGCCAGCCACAACCAAACGCCAGTTACTGTGGTCTGTCGGCATAGCCCACCTGCACTTCTGTCTTGGCGAAACGGGCCGGCATCAGCTCACCCAGCGCCGTAAAGCTCCTGGCCACCCAGTCGTCATAGACACCGTCCCAACTGCGCTGCACGTTGACTTCATGCAGCTCAATCGCCAGCTCCTCGAATGGAAAGGCTTCCTCCTCCAGCAGAATCTCGTACTGGTCGAGCTCCAGCGCATTCAGGCCAGCCGGACGCTCGGAGTTGATCAGTGCCTGCGACAGATCGGCATAGAGCTGCGCAATGTGATAGGTCGCTGCCGACTGATAGCCCTGCACCTCGAGCTGCGCCAGTGTCTCGAAGGCCCGCAGCGCCCGATCCAGCCGCTGTTGTTTCAGGCTCAGGGATTCTGCCAGTGGGTGACGCAACTGAACTGCACTGAACGCGGCCCTGGCTTCCAGCGCCATCGCCAACTGCGCCTCAGACGCCAGATACAGAAGCCGACCCGAAGCCGCATCACCGGCATCCAGCGCGGCATGCACCAGGTGTTGTCGCCAGTGCTGCTGTGCCTGCGCGTCTTCCGACTGTGATGCAATCACCAACAGCCGCTCCACCGCCTCAATCTGCAGGTCCAACGGCATTGGGTAGCGCGCCACATAGTCTTCATACACAGCTCTTGCACGCTGTATCCGGCCATCATCGGCATGCAGCTCGGCTGCCCGGAACAGAGCCTGACGACGACGCTCGGGGTCGTTGTCTTCAACGCCCAATCGCTCATACTCGGCCGCAGCCTGCTGCAGCGACCCGGCCCGTTCATGCAGCGTGGCCAGACGCAGCGTGGCATCAACAGCCAGCGCGTGCGCACCATAGGCAGACCGGAACGCATCAAGCCGACGGGCTGCCTCGGCAAAACGGGACGCACTCTCCAATGCAGCAACAGCATCAAAATGACCGCTGACGGCCAGCTGTGACCCGGGCGCAATGTCGGCAATACGCAGGTAATGACGCACAGCCGCGTCGACGTCTCCAGCTGCCTCAGCCGCCTCAGCCTGGCGATAGATGCTGGCCAGCAGTCGCTCATGCCAGGACAATTCGGCCGGATCAGGGGCATCAACCTCGGCAGCGGGCAGGCTGTCATCAAGCAACATCAGATAGGCGCGCTCGGCTGCTGCATACTGGCCTAGCTCGTACTGACTGTGGCCGATGATCAGCCACAGGCTTTGGCGTTGATTGGCTGCCAGCGACAGCTCGCTGAGCGGCTGCGCCAGTCCCAGCGCCTGTTGGTAGCGGCCAAGCAGAAACAGTCGATCTGCCGCAGCCAGCTGCACCGCCGGCCGCCGCGGATCTTCCGGATAACTCAGGCTGAAATCGATCTGCTCGCGCAGCTGCGTCTCACGCCAGACCGCAAGCTGTGCCACGTCAGCAGGCGCTTCTGTCCCGGAATGGGCGGCAATGAGCTGATTGAGCATCAGGATCGCAGCATAGGCCGCTTCCGCAGCACGCTCCTGGTCCCGGTGCGCCCTGGCAACCCATTGATAGGCCGGCAGGGCCAGCTCCGCATCGCCAGCTTCGGCATAAGCCTCGGCCAGCAGAAAGTGCCACTCAGCGGCTTCGTTGTCGGCTGGAAAGCTCGCGATCAGCTGCTGATACCAGTGCGCTGCCTGCCGTAATCGAGAAACGTCTGCGTCTGCCTGTGCTCTGGCATGGGTAACGGTGGCAAGATGCACCAGATGATCGTGCAGCCAGTCCTGCCACTCTAATCGACCCTGCACCTCAGGATCAGCCGGCGCATGCCTGGCCCAGAAGCTGCTGTGCACACCATAGCGTTCGACGAAAGTCTCGCGTCGCACCAGAACCTCGCTTGGGAACCCGGCTGCCAACAGCAGCTCTATGGCGCGCTGATCATACGCCGGCGCCTGCGGATGAGTTGTATTGTTGGTGGAGAAGGCTTCCAGTGTGGCGACAGCATCAAGATAACGACTCTGAGCCCGCATGTGCTCGGCATAGCGGTCGTACACCAGTGTCTGCCAGGCTGGCCGGCCATGGTCCGCCATGGCCTGAACCAGCGACGCCTGGCCACCGATATGGCCCAGGCTCAGCACCAGAACGCGCAGCGCATCATCGAGTAACTCGGCCTCGGCCGGCGCCGTTTCGCCGCGCAGGCTCAACACATCCACCACATCAAGAAACCGTGTCAGGGCCGCCTGATACTGCCCGGCCCGGTACAGGCTCCAGCCATGCATATAACTGGCATTCAACGCGAGCCCGCCACCCGCCTCCGCAGCAACCAGCAGGTAATCGTCCGCCGCTGCCGGGTAGTCGCCATCCAGGAAGGCCATCTCAGCCAACCGGAACCGGGACTCATGGCGCAAGCTGGAAGCCGGGTGCGATGCCAGTAGCTGACGCAGCTCCGCGGCCGCTCGAACGGGCTGACCACTCAGCTCGAAGGCCCGCGCCAGCTGATAGTGAAGCGCATCCCTGTCCTGCACATCCGCACGGGCAAGCAGCGCCTGATAGTAGGTGATGGCGGCTGCATAAGGTTCCGGTCGAGCATCCAGGTCGTGGGCTTCTCCGAGCAACATCGCCAGATCTGCCACCCGCCGCGCCACCGCATAATCGGTTTCCGCCGTCAGCGCCGCGCCATGCTCGCGATACACGCGCTGATAGGCTGCCAGCGCATCGGCAACATCAGATGGCGCGGCTGCTCCGGCCTGGACCGGGCCGGCACTCTGGACAGAAGCCAGCAGATCCCGGAAGCCCTCGTTCCGCGCCTCGGTGCGTTGCCATGAACAGCCAGCCAGCAATGCCAGGCTCAATACCCCCCACAACAGCGTCATTGGCGACCTCATGGCGCCACCGTACTGAGGGCCAACGCATCCAGAACCCGTGCTCGGCCGAGCCGGGCTTGCGCAAGATATTGCGCCGCCCGTTCTGACTCCTGTTCCAGCCGCTGCTGTAGCGCCGTTGCCAAAA
>SKXG01000072.1 GCA_007128525.1 Pseudomonadales bacterium
ATTTGTGTGGCAGACAGGTTCAGTCTGAGCCTCTGATCGATCGGCTGCAATCCGTGCCAGTCCTTATGGTGCTCCTTATGGTGCAAAGGTTGGCACTACGTAATAGGACGTCTACCTCACGCCGTTCACCTCAAAGCAGGCGCTTGCGTTCGTTGGACGGCGGAATGGCCATCAGCTCCCGGTACTTGGCTACAGTGCGCCGGGCAACTTCGATGTTCTGCTCCTTGAGTATCGCCGCGATCTTGCTGTCACTCAACGGCTTGCGCGGGTTCTCTTCCGCCGTGAGTTTCTTGATCAGGGCACGAATTGCAGTGCTGGAGACCTCGCCACCAGAGCTGGTGCCGACGTGGCTGGAGAAGAAGTATTTCAGCTCGAAGATGCCGCGCGGCGTGTGCATGTACTTGCGTGTGGTGACCCTGGATATGGTCGATTCATGCATGTCGACAGCTTCGGCGATGTCGTGCAGTACCAGGGGTTTCATGGCTTCCTCGCCGTACTCCAGAAACCCGCGCTGGTGCTCGACAATCTTGCTGGCCACCCGCAGCAACGTCTCGTTGCGGCTCTCCAGGCTCTTCAGGAACCAGCGTGCTTCCTGCAGGTGTTCCCGTAAGGTGTTGTTGTCATTGCTGTTATCGGCGCGGCGCACCAGCGACGCGTACTCGGTATTGATCCGTAGCCGCGGTGCGGCCTCGGCGTTGAGCTGCACCTGCCAGCGCCCCTTGACCTTGCGGACAAACACATCCGGCACCACGTACTCGGTATCGCTGTCCCCGATACTGGCTGCGGGCCGTGGATTCAGCGTCTGGATCAGCTGCATGGCGGTTTGCAGCTCGGCATCATCCACCTTGAGTTTGCGCTTCAATGCGGCGTAGTCACGGGCGCCGAGCAGGTCCAGGTGCTGGCCGAGCAGTGCTCGGGCGGTGCCCAGACCCGGCATGCCGGCCGGCTGCTCCTCGAGTTGGAGCAGCAGGCATTCGCCGATGTCCCGGGCGCCGACGCCGGTTGGATCAAAACGCTGGATCAGCTTGAGTACGGCCACCAGCTCGTCCAGTTCCACCTCCAGTTCAGGTTCGAAGCACGCCAGCAGGTCTTCCAGGGCGGTGTCGAGCAGCCCGTCGCTGTTGATGGCATCGATCAGGGCGGCGCCCATCAGTTGGTCTCTGTCCGACAGGTGGGTCAGGTTGAGCTGCCAGAGCAGATGGTCCTGCAGGCTTTCCGAGGCGCTGTTGCGGCTGTCCAGATCCGGCGCCTCTGCCCCCGGCGTGCTGGTCAGACTGTTTTGCTGGTAGATGTCGTCCCAGTTGCTCTCGACGGGCGCATCGTCGGGTACGGCGTCGTCCCAATCCCGCTGGCCGTCCAGTTCGACAGCATCGTCGCTGGCCGCCCCATTCGCCTGCGCCATTTCCGCACTGTGCAGGCCTTCCTCCAGGGCGGCATCAGCGGCGGGGATGTCGTCATCCTCGACTTCGAGCATCATATTGCTTTCCAGCGCCTGCTGAATCTCCTGCTGCAGGTCCAGCGTGGAGAGCTGCAGCAGGCGAATGGCCTGCTGCAGCTGCGGCGTCATGGTGAGCTGTTGCCCGAGTTTGATCGACAGTGACTGCTTCATCGTCCGCTATTCTACGGCATCACATCTGGAAGTTTTCGCCGAGATAAGCCGTTCTGACCCGTTCGTTGGCCAGAATAGAAGCTGTGTTGCCATCGGCGATGATGTGTCCAGCACTGACGATATAGGCGCGATCACAAATATCCAGGGTGTCGCGCACATTGTGGTCGGTAATCAGAACGCCGATGCCGCGCCGCGCCAGGTCCCGCACCATGGTCTTGATATCATTGACCGAAATGGGGTCGACGCCGGCAAAAGGTTCATCCAGCAAAATGAACTTGGGTTCTCCGGCCAGCGCGCGGGCGATCTCGACGCGCCGGCGCTCGCCGCCGGACAGGCGTTCACCCAGCTGGTCCCGCACATGAGTCAGATGAAACTCCTCCAGCAGCTGCTCCAGACGGGCCTTGCGTTCACTGTGGTTAAGTCCCGGCCTGAGCTGCAGGATCGCCAGGATGTTGTTGGCGGTGGACAGCTTGCGAAAAACGCTGGCTTCCTGGGGCAGATAGCCAAGACCCAGGCGGGCACGGTGATGCATCGACAGCTTTGTTATCTCGGTGTCGTCAAGGTCGATGCGGCCACTATCGGCCCCGACCAGGCCGACGATCATGTAAGAGCGAGTGGTCTTGCCGGCGCCGTTGGGGCCGAGCAGGCCGACAATTTCACCACTGGCCAGGCTCAGGCTGACATCGCCCACAGCAATGCGGGAGCCATAGTGTTTGCGCAAGTGCTGTGCTGTGAGGCGGGCCATGGCGAATCCGGGCTCAGTCTGGTCTGGAAGATGGGGTCAGAATCATGCGGATCCCGTCGTCACTGTCTGCCTCAGCCAGGACGCGCCCAGCGCGCATGTCATAGCGAATGAGGCCGCCGGAGAAGCTGTTGGGCCCCTGTTCCATGTGCGCGTTGCCGGTCAGCTCGATCAGTTCGTCCTGGGTCAGGTAGATGATGGTTCTGGCCTGCGCCACCACGGTCATGCCGTCGTCCCGAACCTGCTGGGAGTAGCGGGCACGCTCGCCTCTCGCCTCGATGCGGCTCACCTGCTCATCAACCAGCAGGATGGTCAGCAGGTCCGCCTGGAGGTTCATGCTGCCCTGTTGCAGCTCAACCTTGCCGCGATAGATGACAGTGCCTGCGGCTTCGTCGAGCTCGGCCGAGTCTGCCCGGATGTGAATCGGTTCATCGGCATCCTGGGGTTGTATGCGTGGCAGGCTGGATGCCCAAGCGGCACCTGTCATGCCCGTCAGGACCATGCTGAGCAGCGCTATCCCACACCACCGCCGGCGCTCAGGCGTCATTCTGGTACAGCTGCGGTTCGACAATGGTATGCACTCGCTCAACGGTGTCTGGGTCGGCTGTGTCGGTGACGGCGTCGTCATCCGGACTCGTTGCTGAGTCGGCCGGCAGATCCTGCTCTGACAACAGGCGTTCTGTATCGTTATCGCCGGGCTGCGTCAGCCCGGCGGACATGGCCAGATAGAAAGCTGTCATTTCGGCGCGCGCAGACGCACCGACCAGGAAGCGACCGGCCTCAAGGTGCGCCAGCAAACCGGTTGCGGTCGTCCGACCAGCGTCTGAGTCTATGATAACAGTCTGATCCGACAGCGCGTATTGCTGTCCTGGATGGATGTCGAGATAGTCGGTACGCAACCGCAGGAAGCCGCCATCGGCTTCGCGCTGGTACAGCTCCACCGCCTCACTCAACTGCACACGGTCCCGCTGAGCATCGGTGCCGCGATTGAGCAGCTCGAGTTTGCCGTGGCGGGCCCGAACCTGCCAGGGCGGGTCCGGAGGGCGGTGGATGGTCAGCCGGGGTTCCTCGAGCAGCGCCAGGCCGGTGGCTTCGTAAACACGGGCCTCGCCGGCGCGCAGCTCATAGGCGAGGCGGCCCTCGGCATCGAACTGCCGTATCTCGGTATTGCTGACATACAGGTCAGGCTCATCAAGCAGCTCTTCCGGAAAGGTCAGGCGTTCCAATGTGCTGCGATCGCCAAAC
Organism: Pseudomonadales bacterium; assembly: GCA_007128525.1. Lineage (GTDB taxonomy): Bacteria > Pseudomonadota > Gammaproteobacteria > Pseudomonadales > Azotimanducaceae > SKXG01. The sequence continues at coordinate 3,597 of SKXG01000072.1, forward strand.
TGCCAGATACCAATAAAAATTACGGCGGCCAGCAATATCCAGAGCCAGTGTCTCTTGCCGGTCATGTCAGTAGTCGAACCCGGCCAGAACCTGGTGCCAGCGATCCTGGGCTTTCAGTATCAGCTGGCAGACCTCACGCACGGCGCCGTGGCCGCCGGGCGCATGGGTGCAGTAGTCGGCGCGTGCCAGGATCTCGGGGTTGGCGTCCGGGACGGTGAAGCGCACTCCGACGCGATTGAACAGCGCCAGATCGGGCAGGTCGTCGCCCATGTGGGCTGCCTGCCGGCCGTCGATGCCCAGCTTGCCAAGCAGCTTGCTCAGCGCCTGCGTCTTGTCCGCAGTGCCCTGGTAAAGATGTTGGATGCCGAGTTCGGCCGCGCGCTGCTCGACCATGGCAGATTCCCGGCCGGTGATCAGAGCCACCTGTATGCCGGCCGATTGCAGCATTTTGATTGCTGCACCATCCTGGGTGTGAAAGGCCTTGAGGGCTTCTCCGTCCGGCCCGAAGTACAGCCTGCCATCGGTCAACACGCCGTCAACATCCAGTATGAGCAGCGCCAGTTCACGGCATTGCCCCTCAAGTTTTGTGGATATCTCTGGCAAAAGGTCAGTCCCTGTGCAGGTCACGACTGAGAATACAGGATCACGGTGTAACCGATCCATGACAGCACGATGATGGCACCTTCAAAGCGCGTGATGATGGGTCGCGAGCCGATCGCATAGGCGAACAGAACCAGCAGCATGGTCAACGCGAACATCATGCCGTAGTCGCGCCACAGCACGACGGATTCGAGGTTGGTCGTGACGATGAGGCCAGGCACCGCAAGTACGGCCAGAATGTTGAGCAGGTTGGAGCCGACAATGTTGCCGATGGCCATCTCGGCATGTCCCTTGAGGGCAGCGCCGACGGTGGCGGCCAGCTCCGGCAGGCTGGTGCCGATGGCGATGATGGTCAGGCCGATGACCAGCTCGCTCACCCCCAGGACTTCTGCAATCTGGACCGCTGCGGTAACCAGCAGCTGAGCGCTGACCAGAAGCAGGACCAGGCCGACCAGCATCCAGATCACAGCCGGCAGCGTCGTCATCTCCGGGAGCTCGTCGAGTTCGTCGGCAAAGGCCTGGGGCGGTGCATCCGCTGTCTGGCTCTCATTCTGACGCTTCGCCAGACGCCACAAAATGAAGCCGAGGCCGGCCAGCAGGGCCAGGCTGTCGGTAACGCTCAGATTCAGGTTGAACAGCACGACCAGCCCCAGCAGGGTTGCGGCAATCAGCCAGGGCAGCTCGGTCCTGAGGACGGACTGGGCAAACGGCAGCGGCGTGATCATGGCCGCGATGCCCAGTACCAGGCCGATGTTGGCGATGTTTGAGCCAATAGCATTGCCTACGGCCAGGATCGGTGTGTCGTTGATGGCAGCGGTCAGTGACACCAGAATTTCCGGTGCCGATGTGCCCAGTGACACCACCGTGAGCCCGATCAGCATCTTGGACACCCCGAGGTTGCTTGCTGTGGCGGCGGCACCCGTGACAAAACGGTCGGCGCTCCAGACCAGCACGACGAAGCCGACAATCAGCATTGCAATCGGGAGCCACATAAAGGGGGTGTCAGACCTGAAGAAAGTGGGGCGGCTGATTAAAAGCACTATCGCTTCACTTTTCAACCAACTGCCCGGGTTGGGCGCCAGTCAGGTCCAGATCCTGGGCGCAGGTGGTATAGTGCGCCGCTTGACGACGCTGGATAGTGGCGGACAGGTTTGACAGACAATTTGATTGAAATTGAGGGTCTGCGCTTCAGTCGGGGCGATCGTGTCATATTCGAAGATCTGGATATGGCGGTGCCGCGTGGGCAGGTTACCGGCCTGATGGGCCCCAGCGGCACCGGCAAGACCACGCTGCTGCGCCTGATCGGCGGCGAGTTGCGTCCCGATGCCGGCACCATCCGCTTTGACGGTCAGGACATCACCCGGCTCGGCCGGCGTGAGCTGCTGGCGATGCGCCGCCACATGGGCATGTTGTTTCAGTCCTCTGCGCTGTTCACCGACTTGAGCGTGTTCGAGAATGTGGCGTTTCCGCTCGAGGTCCACACAGACCTGCCTCCGGAGATGATTCGTGATCTGGTGCTGATGAAGCTCAATGCCGTCGGCCTGCGGGGGGCTCGGGATCTGATGCCGAGTGAGTTGTCCGGGGGCATGTCGAGGCGTGTGGCGCTTGCCAGAGCCATAGTTCTGGACCCATTGCTGGTGATGTACGACGAGCCCTTTACCGGCCAGGACCCGATTGCCATGGGCATGCTGGTGTCGTTGATTCAAGGTCTGAACCAGACGCTGGGTCTGACCAGCCTGGTGGTGTCACATGACATCCACGAGACAGTCAGCATTGCCGATCAGATATTCATCATCTCCGATGGTCGGCTGATCGGTGAGGGGCCGCCGGAGTCGCTGAAGAATCACCCGTCCACCATGGTGCGCCAGTTCATGAACGGCTCGCCGGATGGGCCGGTGCCATTCCACTATCCAGCCTCATCGCTGGAAACCGACCTCTTAGGGCAGGGCTGACGTTTGGCGGACTGGCTGCAATCCATTGGCAGAGGTTTCTTCCAGATGGTTGAGACCCTGGGGCGAAGCGGTATCGTGCTGTTCTGGTCGGTCTGGGGCGTGCCAGGCCGCAAGGGCCTGCCGTTGCTGATCCATCAGATCTATCAGGTCGGGGTGCTGTCCCTGGCCATTATTGTGCTGTCAGCGCTCTCCATCGGCGCGGTGCTGGCGTTACAGTTCTATACCCAGCTGCACCGCTTTGGCGCAGAGGAGACCGTTGGACTTGGTTTGTCGCTGGTCTTGTTGCGGGAGTTGGGGCCGGTAGTGACAGCGCTGCTGTTTGCAGGGCGCGCCGGTTCTGCCGTGACGGCGGAGATTGGCCTGATGAAGGCCACGGATCAGCTGTCGAGCATGGCGATGATGGGCGTCGACCCACTGCGGCGAATCGTTGCGCCACGCCTATGGGCCGGGTTTATCAGCCTGCCGCTGCTGGCCCTGATCTTCAGCATGGTTGCCATTTGGGGTGGCGGCATCGTAGCGGTCGACTGGCTGGGCGTTGATCGGGTCAGTTTCTGGGCGGTCATGCAGGAAGGCACTGATATCTGGGAAGATGTCGGCAAAGGCATGCTCAAATGTGTGGTGTTTGCGCTGGTGGTGAGCTGGATAGCGGTGTTTCAGGGCTATGACGCCATGCCAACTGCTGAAGGCATCAGCAAGGCCACCACGCGGACGGTCGTGTTGTCGTCCATCATGATTCTGGCACTCGATTTTGTGCTGACCCTGGTGCTTTACGGAGATTTTAACTGATGCGCATACGGACCCTGGAAATCAGTGTCGGAGCCTTCATGCTGACCGGATTTCTCGCGCTCCTGTTCCTGGCGGTTCAGGTCAGCGGCATCAGCCTGGAGCGCGGTACCGGCACCTACACGGTGGAGGCACGGTTCAACGATGTGGCCGGGATCCGGCCCCGGGCCAAGGTGAATATGGCGGGTGTGACGGTCGGGCGCGTCACCGATATCCGGGTGGATTCGGAATATGCCGAGGCCATCCTGACACTTGAGATCGATTCTGCTGTCAGACTGCCCACAGACACTGGTGCAGCCATTCAGACCGAAGGCATTCTGGGCGGGCGCTATGTGGCCCTGTTGCCGGGTGTCGACGATGACTACCTGGCGGAAGGCGACACCATCACCTACACACAGAGCGCCATGGTGCTGGAAAACCTGATTGGCGACTTTTTGATCAATATAGGAGGTTCCTGATGCAATACGCTCTGCAGCGACAGGCCAAGGCACCTGCGCGGCCGGCCTTATCCTGGCTGCTCGCCCTGGTCCTTATGGCCAGTGCGCCGGCCTGGGCCGACAGCGATGATGCCTATGCATCTGACGATCCCTACGAGGTCGTGCAGCAGGCGTCGGACGATCTGCTGGCCCTGATCAAGGATGCCAAAAATTACTACGACGACGATCCGGACCGGTTCTACGCGGCAGTCACCGAGCTGCTTGATCCTATTGTCGACTTTGATGGCTTCGCGCGTGGCGTTCTGGGTCCACAGTACGCACGCCGCGCGTCGTCTGAGCAGCGGCGGGAGTTCAGTGAAACCTTCAAGAGCAGCTTGATCGACAACTACGCGCGGGCACTGTTGCAGTTCAATAATGAAGAGATTCGGGTAAAGCGCGACGACCGACCATCCCAGGACGAAAACCGTCGTGAAGTAAACATGGAGCTGCGCACCACTGATGGCCGGAACTTTCCGGTCAGCTACAGCATGGCCCGGAACAGTGAGGGGCGCTGGCAGGTCCGCAATATCATCGTCAATGGCGTCAACATCGGACTGACCTATCGGCGGCAGTTTGAAAGTGCCATGCGCTCGCCTCAATACGGCGGCGATCTGGACAAGGTCATCGCCGACTGGGGTGACAAAGTGGCCGAGATCGACGTGCCGGTTGACGAAGAAGGCAGCTGAGCCATGGAGCTGACGCAGCGGCCGGATGGTGTCTGGGCACTGTCCGGCTACATCGACTTTGACAACGCAACAGCGGTTCGCGACCGGGTCCAGGCAGCACTCGGCCAGGAAACTTCGTGGACACTGGACTTGGCCGGTCTGGAAGAGGCCGGCAGTATTGTTGTCGCGCTGATGTTGGCCTGGTGCCGCAGCGCAGCCGTTTCCGGAGCGACAGTGCGTTATGTGGGTGTTCCCGATTCTCTGGTGCGCTTGATCAGCTTTGTGGGGCTGCAGGACTTGATGCCGGTGAATGGGGACAGCGAAGCGCACGCGGATGCGCCAGCGCAAGCGTATTGAAATCAAGCGTATTGAAATAAAGGTAGGGGATTAGAGCGAGCATGGTAACCGAAGAAATCAGAACCCGAATCCAGGCTGAGCTGCCTGATGCACAAGTGGATGCGCAGGGAGATGGCAGCCGGATGCAGATTCGTGTGGTCAGCACCGCATTCGACGGACTGTCGCGTGTCCAGAAGCAGCAAAAAGTCTACGGCTGCATCAACGACCTGATTGCCAACGGTTCGCTGCATGCGGTCAGCATCCAGGCCCTGACACCTGACGAGAGCCGCTGAGTCGTGGACAAGCTCCTCATTGAAGGTGGCCGCCGGCTTGATGGTGAGCTGCGCATATCCGGCGCCAAGAATTCTGCCCTGCCCATACTCGCGGCC
>SKXG01000101.1 GCA_007128525.1 Pseudomonadales bacterium
ATGAAGCCGTTGGCACCATGGTGGTGGATGTCGGCGGCGGCACCACCGAAATTGCCGTGATCTCACTGAACGGTGTGGTTTATTCCGAAACGGTACGCGTCGGCGGCGACCGCTTTGATGAAGCCATTGTGGCCTATGTGCGTCGTACACAGGGCAGCCTGATTGGGGAAGCGACTGCCGAGCGGATCAAGCAGGAAATTGGTGCGGCCTACCCGCAGAAAGATCTGCTGGAGATTGACGTGCGTGGGCGCAACCTGGCGGAAGGTGTGCCGCGCAGCTTTACGCTGAACAGCAATGAGATTCTGGAAGCGCTGCAGGAACCGCTGTCGATGATCGTGCAGGCGGTGAAAGGTGCGCTGGAACAAACACCGCCGGAACTGGCTGCCGACATTGCCGAAACCGGCATGGTGCTCACCGGAGGTGGGGCTCTGCTGCGTGACCTGGACGTGCTGCTCTCGGAAGAGACCGGCCTGCCTGTGATCGTGGCCGAAGATCCGCTGACCTGTGTTGCCCGCGGAGGTGGCCGGGCACTGGAGTTGATGGATAAGATGGGCAGCGCGGACCTGTTGTCCACCGAGTAAGCCCGCACCCGACAACTTGACCGTTGATCCGCCGAGGCGCTTATCAAGGCGTTATTTGTTCGAGAGTCTGGCGCTGGATTTCTGTTGCTGGCGCTGGCCATCCTGTCATTGTTGCTGGTTGTCATCGACAGCAACACGCGACTGCTTCGGCCAGTGCGTGATGCACTGTCCACGATAGTCAGTCCTATCTATTTTGTGGCCCATGCGCCTTATGACGTAACCGCCGGTGTCGGCGAGCGGCTGGCCAGTCGGCAGTCGCTGTTGGCGCAGAATCGCCGGCTGCAGTCCCGATTGCTTGAAATGTCAGCGCTGCAGCAGCAGTTCGACAGCCTGCGGCAAGAGAACGCGCGATTGCGTGACCTGCTCGGCAGTCAGGCCACGATCGAAGCCGATGTACTGGTGGCCGAGATCATTGGTCAACGCCCCGTGCCTTATCGGCATCATCTGGTACTCGACAAAGGCAGTCGTGATGGCGTGTATGTTGGCCAGGCGGTGATAGATGCCGACGGCTTGTTCGGGCAGGTGATCGAGGTTGGCCGGTTTGCCAGTATCGTGATGACGGTGACCGACAACTCGCATGCCGTGCCGGTGCAGGTGCAGCGTAATAATCTGCGCAGCATTGCTTCCGGCACCGGCGACAGCGAATTCCTGGAACTTGAATACGTGCCGATCACGGCAGATATCGCGCCAGGTGATCTGCTGGTCAGCTCCGGGATGGGCGGACGCTTTCCGCCAGGTTATCCGGTGGCGATCGTTACGGATGTTGGCACGGATCCAGGGCTGGCCTATGCACAGGTTCAGGCCAGGCCGCTGGCAGCGTTGGACCGCAGCCGTCATGTGTTGCTTGTTTTTCCCCAACATTCTGATGAAGGGGCGGTGATTCAGAATTTGCCGCAGATCGAGGCTGAGGGCATCGAGGGGGCGCGACAATGAGCCCGGCGCGTGGCGGATGGGTCATTCTGCTCAGCGTGGTGCTGGCCATGTTGCTGAGTGTGGTGCAGTTGCCACAGGGCACGCCGGATTGGCTGGCATGGTTGCGGCCGAACTGGCTGTTGCTGGTGGTGTTTTACTGGGTCATGGCGCTGCCGCACCGGCTTGGCCTGATCACAGCCTGGTTGATCGGGTTGTTTGCCGATGTCCTGCATGGTGAGGCGCTGGGTGTGAACGCGTTTGGTCTGGCCGGTATCACCTATGTCACCTGGTCGCTGTACGAGCGTCTGCGCATGTATACACGGGCCCAGCAGGCGTTGTTGGTGCTGGTGCTGGCAACGCTGCTTGAGCTGGTGCTGCTGGCTGCACAGTTGGTGACACTGGGGTTGTCCTTCGAGTGGATGGGATTGGTTCAGACGCTGGTGACGGCGGTAATGACAGCATTGTTTTGGCCGCCTGTGTTTCTGGTTCTGCGCTGGCTGCGCCGGCATTTGAAGGTCGTATGAGTCATCCTTTCGTGCTGGCATCCGCATCCCCCCGGCGGGCTGAACTGCTCGGCATGATCGGCCTGCACGCTGACATAGTTCCGGCGGACATCGATGAAACACCGCTGCCCGGTGAAGAGCCGGCCGCCTATGTTCGTCGACTGGCACTGGCCAAGGCCGATGCGGTCGCTGCGACCGAGACGCGGCCTGTGCTGGGTGCCGACACCATTGTGGTGCATCAGGGGCGCCTGCTGGGCAAACCTGCCGATCGTGCCGAGGCGCGCAGCATGCTTACAGGCCTGTCCGGATGCGAGCACGAGGTGCTGACTGCGGTGGCTGTCGTACAGGGCGGGTACCGGCACGTTGAGGTGGTTCGTGCGTTGGTCCGGTTCCGCAGGCTCGAACCCGATGAGGTCGACGCCTATGTGGCGGCCGGCGAAGGGCTGGATAAAGCCGGGGGTTATGGCATCCAGGGTATTGGGGGTATATTTGTTGCATATATAGAGGGGAGTTACAGCGCAATCGTGGGATTGCCGCTGCTGGAGACAGAGCGTCTGCTGCGTGCCTGTGATGTTGATACCTGGCAGGCGCGTTTGCCGGAACGCTAGCCAGGCAGGTATAGAGCGACTGTCGGGCAGTCTGCCAGGCTCTTCCAGGCGAATCAGAATTGAGGTTATTTATGTCGTCTATGGACGAGGAACTGCTGATCAACGTCAACGGATTTGAGACCCGGGTGGCGTTGCTCAAAAGCGGTTCTCTGGTCGAGCTGCACCTGCAGCGATCGGGGTCCTACAGCCTGACCGGCAACATCTGCAAGGGTCGTGTGGTCCGGATCATGCCCGGTATGCAGGCGGCATTTGTTGATGTCGGCCTTGCCCGTCCTGGGTTTCTGCACGTGCGTGGGCTGCACCTGACGGAGTTCGATGCCGATGGTGTCGAGGCGCCGCTGCCGGACATCCGCTCGTTGATTCGAGAGGGGCAGGAGGTGCTGGTGCAAATCTCCAAGGATCCGATTTCCGGCAAGGGCGCACGACTCACCACCCATCTGGCGCTGGCGAGCCGTTATCTGGTGCTGATGCCGTTCAACCCGCATGTTGGCGTGTCGCAACGGATCGAAGACGATGCCGAACGGGAACGCCTGCGTTCGCTGGTCGAGGCGCTACGCGTCGAGTATGGCATGGAACGTTGCGGTTTCATTTTGCGCACGGTGGCGGAAGAGGCATCCGAGCAAAAGCTGCGCGAGGACATTGCGGTGCTCAGGCGCATCTGGGAGCGGGTGGAGCGCAGAGTGGTCGAGCATGAAGGCCCCGGCCTGATCTATGAAGAGATGCCCATTCACACGCGCGTGCTGCGGGATATGGCTGGAGCCGATCTGCAGGCCGTGCGCATTGATGACGCGGTGACTTACCGTCGTGTCAAAGAATTTTCGGAGCAGTTTCTACCGCATATCCTGCCACTGTTGCAGCACTATGATGCGCCAACACCGATGTTTGAACGTTATGGTGTGGAAGACGAGATCAACCGCGCCCTGCAGCCCAAGGTGCCACTGCGTTCGGGTGGTCATCTGGTCATCGAGCAGACTGAAGCCATGATCACCATCGATGTAAATACCGGCGGGTTTGTCGGCGTACGTACGCTGGAAGACACCGTGTTCCGGACCAATTTGGAAGCGGCCGCTGTCATTCCACGGCAACTTCGACTGCGTAATCTTGGCGGCATCATCGTCATAGATTTCATCGACATGACGGATGAAGAGCATCGGCGTCAGGTGATGCGAACGCTGGAAAAGGCCTGTGAAGCGGATGCGTCACGTATTCGGCTGGCGGATTTTTCCCACCTTGGGCTGGTCGAGATCAGTCGCAAGCGGACGCGGGAGAGCCTGGCGCAGCAGGTTTGCGAGCCTTGTCCGGTGTGTTCGGGCAAAGGTCTGGTCAAGACAACCGAAACCGTGTGCTTTGAGATTTATCGCGCCATACTGCGCAGCCAAAGCAGGCACCCAAATCTGGTAAAAGCCGACGACGGCAGTGAGTTCCTGATCCGGGCGTCACAGACGGTGATTGACCGCCTGCTGGTGGAAGAGGCTGAGAACGTGTCCTGTCTGGCAAAGCAGGTGCAACGCAGCATCCGGTTCCAGGTGGAGCCCAGTTACGGGCCTGAACAGTTCGATCTGGTCCGGGTCCCGCCGCCCGCCGCTACGGCCTGAGCGTCGAATCTGCCATGCGCCAGCCTGTGGCGTGACGGGCCTGTGGCCATGGCAGGCAACGTCTGACAGGGTGCCTTGTTGATGACAGGTGCCCTGTTGGACCGAATCAAGCACCATAGCACTTGTCCAACTCCCTGTTGAATAGATTGGGTTATAGCTGTTGACCGCAATTGTCCGGCCAGTCTTTGCTTTTTTAACCTTCCTGACCGTGCTCCTGGCGCTTGTGACGCTGCTCGGTCGGGGCGGCATGCTGGTGCTCGACCGGTTTGAGCCGCAGATCAACCGGGGGCTGGACCGATTTGGGTTGGAAGTCGGCGGTCTGTCGGGCGGCTGGCACCGGTTGAATCCGGTAATCCGGCTGGACAGCCTGCGCTTTGATGGTGGTTCGCTGCGCGGACTGGAGCTGGAGGTTGACCTGTTGCGCTCGGCCTTCCACAGCGCTCCGGTTGTCCGGGTGGCCCGGGCGAGCCGGGTGGACGTGGCGCTGACACAGACATCCGACGGCCGCTGGCAGGTTGGCAGCACGGCGCCGGACCCTGATGCCGATCTGGCGGGTGTCGTGACCTGGCTCGAGCACTTCTGGCGGACCTCCGGTTCACTCGATGCGGCAGATGTCCGCGTACGCTTTCTGCAGCAGACCCGAAACGGCACCAGGGTGCAGGTTGAAGAAGTCAGTCAATTGCCGGTCAGCGTGCAACTGCGGCGGGAGCGGGGCCGCCTGGAAGGCCGGTTGCGGCTGGGTGCGCTGACGCCGGACTGCCCGGAATGCCGGGTCGACCTGGGTTACAGCATTGATCAGCGCTGGGGCAGATGGTTGGCGGACGGACAGTTCTGGTTGCACAGCCCCCAGTACCAGGTGCCGGATGCGCTGGGTGCGCTGTTTGGTCTGGGCGACACCGCGCTTGGCCCCATCAATGGTGCCTGGGCGCTGAAGGAAACGTCTTTGGCCGGGCAGATGGCTCTCGCGGTCGATTCGTTCCAGTGGCCGCAGGGGGCCTTTGATGGCGGCGAACTGCTGCTGCACAGCCATTATGACCGGGATCGAGGTGTACTGGATGTGCTGTTTGATCAGCTGCACCTGCGCGCAGGTGACCAGCAGTTCGAACCCGGCTTGTTGCAACTGGCGGTAGAGACCCGGCCGTCGCCCGTGCTGCGGGCGCGTGGTGCGGACCTGGATGTCGAAAGCGCCATTGCCGTGGTGCGCAACCTGTTCAGGGATGTCGAGGCAGCCCGGAACTGGTTGGATGAGCTGGCGCCGGCCGGGCGCATCGACCTGGCGCAGGCGCGACTGGATCTTGCCAGGCTGGAGCTGGGCTACCAGGCGGATCTCAGTGACGTCAGTCTGTCGCATTACAAGGGCTCGCCCCTGGTTCGTGATCTGCGTACTCGCGTACTCGGAACGGAACAGTTGATCGATGTCGACCTGGGGCAGTCGGATCTGACGCTGGGCTTTCTGGACATCTATGACGAGCCGACTCTGTTCGACCGTGCTGCTGGCCGGTTGCTGTTCTATATTTCTCCGGACCACTTTGCACTGCGCGGTCATCACCTGGAACTGGATCTGGCCGAGACGCGTGCGCGGGGCAGCTTTGGGCTGTCACGGCCGACGCGGGATCCCGGCAGTCAGTTGCTGTATCTGGACATCGAAGTCGAGGACATTGCTGCGCAGGATGCGCTGCCGCTGGTTCCCAATCGACTGCCCGAAGCTTTGCTCGACTGGCTGCATCAGGGTGTCCGCGGCGGCCATGTGGAACATGCCCGGGTCGCGCTGCACACGCATATCGATGAAGACTGGCACGACTGGCGCCAGGTTGCCGTGCAGCTGGATGTACGCGACGGGCGCTTGGCGTTCCATGAGGACTGGCCGGTGGCCGAGGCGCTGAACGGCCGGGTGCAGGTAGACAACAGTGGCACCCGTGCAAGCCTTGCCAGTGGTCAGATCAGTGGCGTGCAACTCGACTCGGCTCGGCTTTTCGTGCCCATTGATGCCGATCATCTGGCGCTCAGCGGCATGGGCAGGGCCGAAGGACAGCAGGTGCTGGCCCTTATTCACAGCTCACCGCTGGCGGACTGGCTGCCCGGCGTCGATCCAAGCTGGCAGGCTGCCGGTGACCTGGATCTGGATCTCAGCTTGCACGTACCTCTAGCCGCGGACATTGATGACCTGGCCGTCGAGCTGGGGGTCGACCTGCTGGGGCTGGATCTGGATATGGCAGACCTGAACCTGGCCTTGGGTGATCTGCGTGGTCCGGTGGAATATCGGTTTCCATTCGATGTCCAGGCGGAATCCGTTTCCGGCGTCCTACTTGATGAGCCGGTGAACATTCGTGCCAGCGGTAACAATGGGCAGATCAACTTTGATTTCCGAGGCATCACGGACTATGAGAACCTGCAGGCTTGGCTCGGTCTGCCGGATGACCTGCCTGCCCATGGCGAGATCGACTACGACGCCCGCCTGACGTTGAACACAACCAACGGCGTCGCGCCCAGTCTCCTGGTGCGCTCAGACTTGACAGCCATGACCCTGGATCTTCCGGGCGGTCTGGCCAAGGCCGATGGCACTGCCTGGCCGACTGAGGTGCGCGCAACCTGGCTGGGCAGTCATTTGTCGCTGGATATGCATGTTGCCACTCTGGGCGAAGCCTGGCTGTTGCTCGACGGCGGCGGCCTGCGCCAGGGGGCGATCAGCTTTGGTGAACCGTTGGCGCCAGTGGCGCCCGGCGGCGCGACGCTGGTTTTCTCCGGCTATCTGCCGACTTTCGACCTGTCGCTGCTGCCCTGGGATGAGCCTGCAGACAGGCCGCCTGAGGGGCCGGCTGACCTGCTGGCTGGCCTGCCGCTGCCTGAGATTGCCTTCGATAACCTGAACCTGGGCGAGCTGCGTTTTGACAACACCGTATTGACCGATGTGACGCTGGATGGGCTGCTGACGCGGGCGTCAGCCGAACTCGCCGTATCCGCCCCGGATCTGCAAGGACAGCTGAGTATCCCAACGGAGGGAGATCCCTGGCAGTTGCATGTCGAGCGTCTGTATCTGCCGGACATGGCCGGCGCGGACGCTGCGGCGACGCTCAACACGCGGCTGGGCAATCTGGATCGGCGTTTGGTGCCGGCACTGGATGTGGTGCTGGATGAGCTGCACATCGGGACGGACGACTGGGGGCGCTGGGCTTTCAGTCTCCGGCATGATGATGGGGCGTTGCGCCTCCAGGATGTGGACGCTGAGGTCAGAGGGCTGCGCGTACAGGCGGAAGATGGGCTGTACTGGTATGACGATGGCGCAACCAGTGTTGTCGCAGACCTGTCGGCAGAGGATTTAGGCAGGGTACTGACCCAGTTTGGTTACGCGGCCAGTGTGGAGACTCAGCGGTTCAATATGCATGTGGACCTCTACTGGCCTGAGGCCCCTTGGTCGGTATCGCTGGAACGATTGCGGGGCCGGGTCTCTGTCGGCATGCGCGATGGTCGCTTTGTCGATGTGCAGACTGGTGCCGGGGCCCAGCGCATCCTCAGCCTGTTAAACCTCGCCAAGATTGCCCGCCGCATCACCATGGACTTTTCCGATGTATTTGGCCGTGGCATCAGCTTTGATCGCCTCAATGCCGAGGTGCAGCTGCTCGATGGCCGCATGCAGTTCCTCCAGCCCATGGTCATTGACGGCACTGGCAGTGCCTTCCGGATCAACGGTGAAGTCGATTTGATTGAAGGTACGCTGAACAACGACATGATCGTGACCCTCCCGGTTGGCGAGAGCCTGCCGTGGTACGCTGCCTACTTGGCCGTGGCCAATCCGCTCGCTGCGGGCGCATTACTGGTCGGCGAGCGTCTGTTCCGGGCTCAGATCGAGCAGATGAGCAGCGCTCGATATCGGGTTGAGGGTACCGTCGATGATCCCAGAGTCAGCTTCCAGCGCGCGTTTCCAACGGCAATGGAAGCTGTAGTGCCCGACGTGGAGGTGGGTACGCGGGGCTATCGACCGGATCAGGAAGATATCGCTGCGGCCGAGACCAGCCTGCCGGCACCGCCGGACATGGTTCTGGTTCCAGTTATTGAAGAAGCTCCCCTGGACCATGACCTGATACCTGCTGAGGCATTGGACAACGAGGAACAGGGTACAGAAGGACGTGGAAATGGACCTGATTGAACGCGCCAAGCAGCAACTGTGGTATCCAGCCGAGCTGGCCGACCGCGACATAGATCGGTTGTTGGGGCAGCTGTGTTCGCCTCACATAGACCTGGGTGAATTGTATTTTCAGTCTGTCCGGTCGGAGAGCTGGGCGTTGGAAGACGGCATCGTCGAAGAAGGAGCCTACAGTGTGGACCGCGGCGTGGGTGTGCGTGCAGTCAGTGGTGAAAAGACTGGCTTTGCCTATGCGGATGACATCATGCTGCCGGCCCTGGGTCAGGCAACTGAGGCGGCGCGAAGCATTGCCCGGCACAGTCAGCATGGTCGTGTGCAGGCCTGGCGCGCCAATGCAGCGGTGCCCAGTTATCAGGCACTGGATCCGCTGGAGACATTGGACGAACAGAGCAAAATCGATCTGCTGCGCCGCGTGGACCAGGCTGCACGGGGCATGGATCCGCGCGTGCAGGA
>SKXG01000161.1 GCA_007128525.1 Pseudomonadales bacterium
AATCGCGTTACTACACCGCTGCGCCTGCGCGGTCTGCGATAGACCTCAGATCAGGCGCGTCGGGTTGCCAGGCGCTCGGACTCCAGCTCGGTCAGGCAGCCCTTGTCCTGCAGGTACTGGTTGCACTCGCCGTACAGCAGGCCAAGGCCGTCAAGCACGAAGCGGCTGAACAGCTCCTGGATGATCTCGATGCTGTCGGTATCCAGCTTCAGAGATCGACAGGACACCACAAAGGCCCGTGACACTTGGGTCGGACTGATGGGCAGATCGCGGACATTGGAAAAGGCGTTGCCACTGACCTGGCCGGCACGCTCATTGACCTGCTGCAGGACGCCACCGAAGTGCGCCGTACTCTTTTCGGCCATGCGCATAACCAGCCGCTCCAGCGGATCCATCTCACCCTCTGCCGGTGCCCGCTGTGCCGGTTCCTGAAACCAGCGGTCCTGATAGCGGTCCATCACCCGGGCAAAGCTCTGCACCAGGCTGTTGCGCCGAAACCGCAGCTCGCGCATCAGATCGAAGCAGCGCCGCCGCTGTTCCTCGTTCTCCGTTCGATATGCCAGCTCGAAGAGGCCGTCTTCGATATTGCTGTAAAAACCGTCCATCAGGCGTAGCAGTGCCTGAGTAAAGCCATGATGCACGGTGCCTAAAGTGGCAATCGCGTCGGTTTGCTGATCCTTTGGCAACACCTGTCCTCCCTCGGCCGCCCGTTCAGTTCGAACCTGTACTTGATCCTCTGTCCTCTGAATGGAGTGTAGGTGCTAATTGCGAGCGTAGTGGTGAAGCGGTGAGCAAACCGGGTGCGACCCGAGTCGCAAATTTACCAACGCAGCGCAAATTGCCGACAATTGCACTTGCGCCTTTTAGAATTTCAGGCTATTGCGAGGAGTTGGCTATAAGTTGCTGAGTTTTATGAATTAGTTCAGATTAATTCGAGCGCTAACCAGCCCCGGTGTGCTTTGCGCGTCAATGGACAGCTGGCGGATTCCCACCTGCTCGCGGGTGCTCAAATCATTGAGCCAGCTCAGCACGGCGTTGAACTCCTGATCCTGCAGGGTCACGCTGAAACCACCGGTCTCCGGCTGTACGCGACTGAGCTGCAGGCCGGCGTTGGCGGCGGAGTTGGCCACCTGCGCCATCATCAGGCGTCCTTGACCGCCCCGGCCATCATCACGCCGGGCCTCTCGGGCAGCCCGCAGTTCCGACTCATGCCGCTCTATCCAGCTCAGCGTTGCCACCGCCTGACGATAGCGGGCGTCATTGCTGGTACGCCACTCGGCAACGGGCTGCCACACCAGGGCCCAGATCAGCGCAAGGCCCACGGCCAGAGCCAAACCCTTGACAATCAGCTGGTCACGGGAGGACAGGCTGTGCAGCCATTGATAGGCGCTGGTCTGCTGCCACTCGTTTTGTATCCGGATTTTGAGGCTGTTGAGCATTGCGGTCTCCTCAGGCGCCACGTATGCGAAGTCGGGCGCGAATTCTGTCGTCCTGCTGTTCGGCTGACGTGATGTCGACGCCCAGACCATTGGCGGCGAGCTGGTCACGCAGGCGTTCAAGCGCCGGAAAGTCAGCCACGCTCAAGTCCACACTGAGTTCGGTGCGGGCATCGCTGTAGCTGACATTGCGCAGGTTTGGCGATTCACCTGCCTGCATGCTTTTGGCGAGCTGGGCCAACATGACCAGAAAGCGGTTGTCGCCATCGCTGGCGCCGATGCGCTCGGACATCATGATGCGCAGTCGCTGTACGGTGGCCGCCTGTGCCGTGCGTTGTTCATCCGGAAAGTAACTTAAGAAGAGCTCGCGAACTTCACGCTCAACACGGTCGGCCTGATGGCCGGCCCAGATGGCCTGACCGGCGTTGGCGATCAGCGCGACGACGAACCAGATACCGGCAAGTGCGGCAACGGCACGCCAGCGCAGCCAGGGTTGACTGCCCTGTCGCTCCAGCTGAAAGCTGCCCTGGCGCAGGTTGATGCCCTGCCCGCTGCGCCAACCGGCCAACAGTGCTTCAATGGCCAGCGGCCGGGTCAGATCGGCTTCGCTGGCACTTGTGGCTTCAGCGTCCTGCTCTGGCGCTGCCTCCGTGGCCACCCCTTGAGGCTGCAGCGGCGCCCAGGCCAGTGCCGCAGCACCCTCTTGCGCAAGCTGCGCACGCTCGAGCTCGGTGGGTGCGCCGTTGCCGGTCCGGATCTGGATGTCCGGTACCGGGACGCTGGTCAGTTCTTCCGGCAGGCCGCGCGCTGCGCCGGCCTGTGCGATCAATGCGGTCAGCGTCAGCAGCAGGTTGTCTCTGTCAGTCGCCAGGCTCTGTGCCGGGGTGCGGACCAGTACCCGCTGCAGCGACGGTTCTGCGGCATCCGGGTCGGCGTCCGCGACGTACAGGCTGATGTCGGCACCTTGAATCGGTAACAGGTCGGCGTCGAGCAGAACCTGAGCCGGCTCCAGGCCGACCTGCTGCAGGGCAGCCAGCCAGTCGGCTAGCAAGTCGCGTTCCAGTACATGACAGTTGACCGGCTGTTTGGCCCGGATCGGACCGCAGGCGATGTGCATCGCATCGAGATCTGATGCGAGGTATTCCTCGACGACAAACGGCAGCGCCTTGCGGATCTGCGTTGTACTGCGGCCCGGCACATTCACCTGCAGCGACAGGCTGTGTTCGGTTGGAATCAAGGCGACGATCGCATCCGGTTCGTTCTGCACCGACTCCGGCGCCAGCTCGGCCAGGGCCGCCAGGTCGCCCTGGCCCTGACTGTGCGGGCTGCCGTCGGGCTCAAGGCAAACCCAGCGCAACCGCGGAATGTGCCAGCTGCCATCAGCCTCTGTGGTGGCCGGTGTCAGCAGATGTATGAACAGTCGTTGCATAGTCTCTACTCAGTGCGCATGCGCGACGCAAAGCGTTTGCCAAAATCACGGGAAATCAACGTGATGCTGCCATCATCCGGGTCACGACGCACCACGCTGACCAGCTCTGATCGCACGCCACCGATCTCGGCCCGCGCCTCGATTCTGAAGAACTGGCTTTGTACCACCAGGGCGTCCTGAGCGCCATTGAGTTCCGGAATCTCTGCGATGGCGCTCTCGACTGTGGCAAAGGTCCGGGGTTGTTCGGCCAGCGCTTCAGCGCGGGCCAGCTCCAGTTGTGGCGCGACGGCATGCAGTGTCATGGCGTTGGCTGTATTGACGTTGACCGCCTGCACATCGGCGGGCAGCACGGTGACCCACGGCAGCAGCGCATCGACCTGGGCCTGATCAATCTCCTGTAGCAGGCGCAGTTCGGAGGTGTCTCCGGCCAGCTGGTTGGCGGCCCGATACGGCGGATCATTCAGCAGGTACTGGCTGTCTTCGGCCCCGAACCCGGTAATTTCATCATCCATGTCGATCCAGTCTTTCCACAGCTCGGCAATCCGCCCTTCGAGCCCGAGCGCAGCCAGCAATCGTTGCAGGCGCTGCATCTCCTCCGGTGCGTCGCCCGCCTGCAGGGCGTTCAGGTTGAACAGGCTGTGCAGATCGACGATGACGAACTCCAGAAAGCCGTCCTCCACTTCAAAAGGTTCCGGCACCTCTGCCCAGGGTTGCTCCAGATGATCAATGCGCTCACCGTCAGTCTGCTCCCAGGACATGACCAGAATCTGGCGCGCGTAGGCTTCTGCGCCAAGCACCATCGACAGTGCGCTGTTACTGCCCAGACTTTGCTGGGTGCGGGCGATGGTCAGGTGATGTCGGCTGATCAGTTGATACAGCAGTGCGCTGACCAGTGCTACGATCAGCAGCATAGTGACCAAGGCGATGCCACGCTGTCGATGACGTGCCATCAGGGCGCCGCTTCCTGCGGTGGCGGTACATCATCGGGTGTGCCCTCGTAGAGCAATGCGCCGGGTACGTCCCACACCCGGACCAGCTCTCCAAACGGCGGTACGTCCAGGCGCATGCTGACTGCAGCGAGATCCGCTTCAGGGTCCATGGCCTGTTCGGCCATCAAGGGCCAGAAGCTGTGGCTTTCACCGCTGACGTCAATGGCGCTGAATTCCAGCAGATAGACATCTTCCAGCATCACCTGCCGCATCGGCATGGTGTCTTCAGCCCGATCCAGCACGAGCCAGTAATAGCGCACCAATGCTTCGTCCTCGATGGCGTAGGCGACGCGCTGCAGATCGCTGCGAGGCATGGTCAGCGGGTTGCGCCAGCCCTTACGGGTCAGGCTGATCGGATAACGGTCTGAGATGCTGATGGCCGGCAGTGGATCACCGAACTCATCGCGAACCGGTCGCTGCTGGGCAAGCTGCATGATGTCGCGCTGTATGATCTGCAAGGCGCGCTGGGTATCGGACAACCGGTCGGCACGTTCACTGACCGAAGACTGACTGCGGATCATGTTTTGCAGCAGCTGCGTCGACAGCACGCCGAGAACCGCGAACACGCCCATTGCGATCAGCATTTCCATCAGCGTAAAACCGCGGCTTTGCATCAGTGACGTCCCACAAAGCCGATCAGTTGTTCCGAGCTGCGACCACGACCGGTCTCATCCAGCAGGCTGACTTCCACTTCGATTCGTCGCAGGTACGGGTGTGTGGTTTCGATTATTCGGATTTCGATGTCCCATTCCCGCCCCGCCATCATCTGTCGGCGACTGTTGGTCCCGGTGCTCAGTGGTTCTGTATTGGCGCGTCGTGATGCACGCAGCAGTGCCAGTTCGTTCTTGGCGATCCAGTTGGCGAGCGTACGCTCTTCAAGGCGCTGCTGTTGCGACAGCGTGTCGCTGGTGGTTGTGTAGGCCGTGATGGCGACGATGGCAAACACCACCAGTGCCACCAGCAACTCGACCAGCGTAAAACCACGGCTCGAACGCATCAGGTCTCCGGGCGCTCTGCGCGGGTACGGGACAAGCCGTCGGAGCTGACCGCCCAGGCCGTCAGTCCCCAGCCGTCTGGTGCCATTACGCTGATGTCGAAGGCGGTTTGCTCGCCGCTGGAGAACATGAAGATCTGTGGCATGCCATTGCCGCGGGCAAAGGGGCTGGTCTCATCCTGATCCCGCTCCTGGTTCTGACGATCGCGCAGAGCGGCGGGTTGCTCAACCAGTACACTCAAGTCGAAAGGTTCGATCTCGCGCGGTGTAAAGGGCGCATAGTCGAGTTCCTCCCAGGCATCCTCGCGATCGTCGTAACGCAGGAAGTGATAGCGACTGCCGTCGATGCGCAGACCCAGTTCCTGGTTCTGCAGCTGCGCTTCATCCCGCGCCAGCTCAATGAGCAGCGCGAGCCGCTGTGCTTCAGTGCGAAGGTTGCGTTCCCGGTCCCGCCCGGCAAGATTGACCGCAACTGTACCGGCCAGCGTGGCGACAATGACCATCACGACCAGCAGCTCAATCAGTGTAAAGCCGCGCGTTTTGACCACTAGAGGTCCCGGTAGTGAATTTCCGCATCGACGCCTTCACCGCCTTCGGAGCCGTCGGCGCCCAGCGAATAGAGTTCGAAGCTGCGACCACTGTTGATGTAAATGAACTCGTTGCCCCACGGGTCGCGCGGTAGCCGCCGCAGGTAACCCTGCTCATTGTAGTTGCGCGGTTCGGGGAAGCCGCTCGGCCGACTCGCAAGCGCTTCCAGGCCCTGCTCCGTCGACGGATAGTGGTTGTTGTCGAGGCGATACATCTCCAGCGCGTTGGCAATGGCACGGATGTCACTCTGTGCTGCTGTCACTTTGGCCTGGTCATCGCGACCAACCACATTGGGAACGATCAGTCCGGCAATGATGCCGATGATGACAATCACCACCAGAATTTCGATGAGGGTAAAACCGCTTTGCGTTCTATGCTTCACTTTCACGTCAGGACACCAGTTGATTCATGCTGATAATGGGCAGCAGGATCGCCAATACAATCAGCAATACAATACCACCCATGAGTATGAGCATCATCGGCTCGAACATCCGCACCAGCGTGGTGGTAATGCGTTCAAGCTCCTGTTGCTGATAGTCGGCCACCCGCGCCAACATCGTGTCCAGCTCACCGCTGGACTCGCCGCTTGCCACCATGTGCAGCAACATCGGCGGAAAATACCCGGCGCTGTCCAGAGCAGCACGCAGGCTGGCCCCTTCACTGACCCGCTGCGTGGCTTCCGTCAGACGGCGCTTCAGCCATTTATTGGATACCACTTCGCCGGCAATGTTCATTGCATCGACCAGCGGCACGCCACTGACCGTCAGAATACTGAGCGTGCTGGCATAGCGGCTGGCATTGGCGGCGCGCACGATCCGGCCAATAAGCGGCAGCGTCAGCTTGCGTCGGTGCCAGCTGAGCTGAATCTGCGGTTGCTGCAGCAACCACCGGATGGCAAAGATCGCCACACCGATCAGCAGCGCGATGGCCAGATAGTAGCGGCCGACGAACTCGGACAGATTGATCAGGCTCACAGTCAGCCAGGGCAAGGCTTCGTCGGTCTGGTCAAACACGCTGACAATATCCGGTACAACATAAATCAGCAGCGCCCCGACAATGCCGACTGCGATCAGGAATAAGATGATCGGGTACATCATTGCCATTTCGACGTTGCGCTGTGATTCGAACCGGCGCTCGGTGTAATCGGCGAGATTGTGCAGCACTTTGTCGAGATGGCCGGAATGTTCACCGGCGCTGACGGTGGAGCGGTACAGATCACCGAAAGCGCCCGGGTACTGTGCCATGGCGCTGGCCAGCGAATGCCCTTCCAGAACCCGGCTGCGGATACTCATGATCAGCGCACTGACGTGACGCTTTTCAGTCTGCTGCGCGGTGGCTTTCAACGCTTCTTCAATGGGCAGCCCGGCAGCGATCAACGTCGACAGTTGCCGTGTGAACAGGGCCTGATCCATGACCGACATTCGCCCACGCCAGCGCTGCAGCAGGTTGCTGCGCTGGCCGCTGGAGCGGCCACGTTCGCTGGTGGTGTCGACAGACAGCGGGACCAGTCCCTGGTCGCGCAGCAACTGACGAATCTGGCGGACACTGTCGGCTTCCAGTACCCCCTTTCGCTGTCGCCCACCGGCGTCCAGTGCCACGTATTCGTAGGCGGCCATGGCTCAGCTTCCGCAGTTACTCATCGAGGGTGACCCGCAGAACTTCCTGCACCGTGGTAACGCCAGCCAGCACTTTGCTGCGACCGTCCTCCCGAATGCCGTGACTGTTGCGGCGGGCGGCGCGGACCAGCGCCTGTTCCGAGGCCTGGTCATGAATCAGCGTACGCATGGCGTCATCGATGGTGATCAGCTCATAGATACCGGTCCGACCCCGATAGCCGGTATGGCTGCAGGCTTCACAACCGACCGGGTGATACAGCACAGGCGCCTCGTCGCCCTCCTCCAAGCCCAGAAACTCCATCTCAATGGTGTCCGCCGCCGCGTGACTGCGACAGTCCGGGCACAGCACCCGGACCAGGCGCTGGGCCAGCACGCCAATCAGGCTCGATGACAGCAGGAAGGGTTCGATCCCCATGTCGACCAGTCGGGTGATGGCGCCTGCTGCCGTATTCGTATGCAGCGTCGACAGCACCAGGTGACCGGTCAAACTGGCCTGGACTGCAATCTCGGCCGTTTCCAGATCGCGAATCTCACCGACCATCACGACGTCTGGGTCCTGGCGCAGAATGGCACGCAGGCCGCGGGCAAAAGTCATGTCGGCCTTGGTGTTGACCTGGGTCTGGCCGATTCCCGGCAGGTTGTACTCAATGGGGTCTTCGACCGTCAGGACATTGATGGTTTGGCTGTTAACCTCAGACAGGCTGGCATAGAGCGTGGTGGTCTTGCCGGAGCCGGTGGGGCCGGTGACCAGGAAAATGCCATGCGGTTTGTGCACGATATTCTGCAACCGCTTCAATGTCGCCGGGTCCATGCCCAGATTGCCGAGCCGAAGCCTGCCGGCCTGCTTGTCGAGCAAACGCAGTACGACACGCTCGCCATTGCTGGCCGGCAATGTAGACACGCGGACATCGACTTCCCGGCCGGCAATCCGCAGGGATATGCGGCCGTCCTGCGGGATGCGCTTTTCAGCAATGTCGAGCCGGGCCATGACCTTGATCCGTGAGACCAGTAGCGGGGCCAGCGCCCGCTTGGGTTTGACGATTTCCCGCAGGACACCGTCAATCCGAAAGCGCACGATCAGATCCTTCTCGAAGGTCTCGATATGGATATCGGAAGCGTTTTCTCGAATGGCTTCCGCCAGCAGCGCGTTGATCAGGCGGATGATCGGGGCATCATCCTCCTGGTCGAGCAGGTCTTCGGTCTCCGGCACGGATTCTGCCAGACTGGCCAGATCCAGTTCGTCGCCCATGTCCTCGACCATTTGCCGGGCTTCTGAGGAATCACGCGCATAAGCGCTGCCCAGCAAGGCATCGAAATCTTCGTCGGACACCGCTTCAAGCTTAAGCGGATGGCCAGCATAACGGCGCACCTCGGCCAGGACGGTGACACTGGGCATGGTGCGATAAATGGCCCGGCGACGGCCGCTGCTGTCGGCCGGTTCCGGCGTCAGCGCAATACCGAAGCGGCGCGCAAAGGTGAACGGCAACAGGCTGTTGCTGCCCCCCTCGTCTGGTGCCTGGCTGCCGGACAGCGGTGCCCCGCTCCGCGCGTCGGCAGCACCGCCCACTGCTGCGGACTGTGCGTTGTCCAGCTCCAGTCGTTGATCCAGGTCGACGTCCTTCATCCCCATCCTTTACTGACTCCTGCGCGTTGCAAGTACCCGCGCTGCATCGGCATCATAGCAGCGCACCGCGTCAGCGCCTATGCTGCCGATGTGGG
>SKXG01000054.1 GCA_007128525.1 Pseudomonadales bacterium
ATGATGCCACGGGCGCCGAAGTCGCGGATAAAGTCTTCCGGCGCATCAAAGGGGTGGATCTCGCAGTACACGCCGGCTTCACGCACGCGGCGGGCAATCAGCTGTGTGTATTGCGATCCAAAGTCGATAACCAGCAGGCGTTCGGCGTGAATGTCTTTGTTCATGAAACCTGCTGGTCAGCTGATCGGATAGTTGGGCGCTTCTTTGGTGATCATCACGTCATGCACATGGCTTTCGATCATGCTGGCATGGCTGACGCGAACGAACTCGGGCCGGGTGCGCATGGTCTGGATATCGGGCGAGCCGGTGTAGCCCATTGAGGCACGCAGGCCGCCGGTGAGCTGATGCACGATGGGGCCCATGGGGCCACGGCACGGCACACGGCCTTCAATGCCTTCCGGCACCAGCTTGCGGCCGTTGGTCTCGGGCTCCTGGAAGTAACGGTCGGAGCTGCCGTGGTCCTGGTTCATGGCGCCGAGTGAACCCATGCCGCGATAATTCTTGTAGGTGCGGCCCTGGAACAGGACGACTTCACCGGGGGATTCATCGGTGCCGGCGAGCAGGCTGCCGATCATCACCACATCAGCGCCGGCGGCGATGGCCTTGGCAATGTCACCGGAATAGCGGATGCCACCGTCAGCGATCACCGGAACGTCGTCCTTGGCCGCGACCGCCGCCACATCGGAGACGGCAGTGATCTGCGGTACGCCGATGCCGGAGACGATGCGGGTGGTGCAGATGCTGCCAGGGCCGATGCCCACTTTGATGGCATCAACACCGGCATCGATCAGGGCCTGGGCGCCGGCGGCTGTGGCGACGTTGCCCCCGATCACCTGCATGGCCGGGTACTTCTTCTTGATCCAGCTGATGCGGTCGAGCACGCCCTGCGAGTGACCGTGGGCGGTGTCCACCACCAGCACATCAACGCCGGCCTCGATCAGCGCCATGATGCGCTCGTCAGTTTCAGCACCGGTGCCGACGCTTGCGCCGACGCGCAGCTGACCCTGGGCGTCCTTGCAGGCATTCGGATACATCCGGGCCTTGTCCATGTCTTTTACGGTGATCAGGCCGCGCAGTTCGAATCTGTCATTGGTGATCAGAACCTTTTCGATCCGGTGGCGGTGCAGCAGTTCGCGGATCTCGTCGGTCGGCGTGGATTCCAGCGCGGTAACCAGTTTCTCCTTGGGCGTCATCACTTCTGCAACGGTGGCGTCCATGCGCGGCTCGAAGCGCACATCCCGGCTGGTGACGATGCCGACCAGATCATTGCCACGCACCACGGGAACGCCGGATATGGCGTTTTCAGCCGTCAGCGCCAGCAGCTCTCCGACGGTGGCTTCCGGACCAATGGTGATGGGGTCGCGGATGATGCCGCTCTCGAACTTTTTGACGGCGCGTACTTCGCGCGCCTGCTGTTCGATTGACATGTTCTTATGCACGATGCCGATGCCGCCTTCCTGCGCAATGGCAATGGCAAGCCGGCCCTCGGTTACGGTGTCCATGGCCGCGGACATGATCGGAATGTTCAGCGAGATGGATTTGGTCAGGCGCGTCTTTAGATCAACTTCGGAGGGCAGAACTTGGGAATAGGCGGGCAGTAGCAGTACATCGTCGAACGTCAATGCGTCCTGAGCGATACGCAACATGGCAAGCAGCCTCCTGCGTAAAATTAAGCGCGCGATACTACCGATCCGCGAGAGCGCTTGCAATCACATTCTGGTTTTGACCGCCCCGACTGACCGCCGGCTTCGTATCCGGCTACGCGTCCATTATGCCTATAATGCCGCCATGAGTGCTTCCCTGTTCGACAGCAATCCGGCCGATGGTCCGCCCATACTGAGCGTCAGCGAGTTCACCGGCGCCGTGCGCCGCAGTCTCGAAGGCGCCTTCCCGATGGTGTACATCCAGGGCGAGCTGTCGAATTTCAGCCGGCCGGCCTCCGGGCACTGGTATTTCACGCTCAAAGACAGCAAGGCCCAGGTGCGCTGCGCGATGTTTGCCGGGCGCAACCGCTTGCTGCGCTTCAAGCCGCAGGACGGCATGGAAGTGCTGGTGCGCGGCAAGGTCAGCCTGTACGAGGCGCGTGGCGACTTCCAGATCATTGCCGAGCACATGGCGCCGGCCGGCGAAGGTGCCCTGCAGGCGGCCTTTGAAGCCCTGAAGGCAAAGCTTTCAGCGGAAGGCCTGTTTGCCACGGAGCGCAAGCGGGCGCTACCGACCTTTCCGCGCCATATCGCCATCATCAGTTCGGCTTCTGGCGCCGCGCTGCGCGACATCCTGAGCGTGTTGCGCCGGCGCTGTCCGGCTTTGATGGTCACCCTGCTGCCGGTGGCGGTGCAGGGTGATGACGCCGGCCCGCAAATTCAGGACGCGTTCGCGCGTATCGGCCGCTGGGTGGCGGCGCCGGAGCGCTTCCCCCGGCCGGTGCCGGACCTGGTGCTGCTGGCCCGCGGCGGTGGCTCGCTGGAAGATCTGTGGGCCTTCAACCTGGAATCCGTGGCACGCGCCATTGCGGCCTGCCCGGTTCCGGTGGTGGCCGGCGTCGGTCATGAAACCGACGTCACCATTGCCGATTTCGTCGCTGATCTGCGGGCGCCGACGCCGTCGGCGGCTGCGGAACTGGTAGCACCGGACATGCAGGCCGCCTCAGACCGCGTACAGCGCCTGACGACCAGCCTCAAGGCACAGTGGCAGCTGCAGCTGCGCCACCACCGCCAGCACCTGGCTGCGCTCGCTGCGCGGCTGATTCACCCCGGACGCGCGCTGCAGCAGCAGATGCAGCGGATCGACGATCTCGAACGCCAGCTGCGCCTCGGTATGCATCACAAGCTCGAACGCCTGACGCACCGGCTGACGCTGAGCCGCACAGTGCTGCAGCAGCAACACCCGATCCACCGAATTCAGGAACTGCGCCGGGCGCTGGTCCAGCAGCGCCGGCAGCTGGAACAGTCGATGGCTGTCGGCCTGCGTCAACGCGGCCAGCAACTGGGCGCCCTGGCCCGTGCCTTAAATGGGGTAAGCCCGCTGGCGACGCTGGACCGCGGTTATGCGCTGGCCATGACGCCGCCGGCTGCCGGGCAACGTTTCGGGCAGCCTTTATCCGGCGTGGCAGCCGTGACGCCAGGTGACCGCATCAGCGTGCAGCTGCGCGATGGTCGGATCGATGCGGAAGTGCTGGCGGCGACGCCGGATGCGGCGGGTGATCAGGCGCGCACGCCGGACAGCAACGACGACTGAAGCTCAGAAACCGCGCGTCAACCGCGTTTCTTGCGATACCGGATCATTCGCTTGCGCCGCGCCACCTGACGATCGGTGAGCTTGTTGGTCTTGTCGGCGTACGGATTGTCGCTGGTGCGGTAGCTGATCCGGATCGGGGTGCCGCGCAGCTTCAGGGCATCCCGAAAACAGTTTTCCAGATAGCGGGTATAGCCGGCCGGCACCGACTCGGTCTGATTGCCATGAATCATGATGTGCGGCGGCCAGGCCCCGGCCTTGTGCGCGAAGCGCAGCTTGATGCGCCGGCCGCGGATGGCGGGCGGCTCATGCTGGGTCACGGCGATCTCCAGAATCCGGCTCAGTGCCGAGGTGCTGTGCTCGAACGCTGCGGCCTTGTGCACGCGGCGCACTTCCTTGAGCAGCCCTTTGACGCCCTTGCCTTGCAATGCCGAGATCCGATAGACGGCAATCCAGGGTGCGAAAGTCAGACGGCGATCGATCTGACGTTCGATGTCGGCCTGCATGTCGCTGTCCAGCAAATCCCACTTGTTCAGCGCCAGCACCAGGCCGGCACCGGATTCGGCCGCCATCTGCAGCAGATGCAGATCCTGCTCGACCAGGCCCTCAGCGGCGTTGATCACCAGCACCGCCACCTGGGCACTGCGCATGGCATCGAGCGCCTTGACGACGGAGAACTTCTCCACCGTCTCGGTGACCCGGCCCTTGCGCCGGATGCCGGCGGTGTCGATCAGCACGAAATCTTCGCCGCCGTGGCGGAACGGCACCTCGATGGCATCGCGGGTGGTGCCCGGCATATCGAACACCAGCAGGCGCTCCTCACCGAGCCATTGGTTAATCAGCGTCGACTTGCCCACATTGGGGCGGCCGACGACGGCGACGCGGATCGGGCCAGGGGCTGGCGATTTATCCGGTGCCAAGTCGGCACTGGCGGCATCTTCAGACGCCTCGCCGGACTCGGCAGTTTCGGCGTCGGCAACGTCAGCGGCTTGTGCATCCATGCGGTCAGCGTCAGTTGCTTCGACGCCACTGTCCGCATCCGACGCGGGCGGCGCGTCGGCCGATGGCTCGGCATCCAGGCCCAGTTGCTCGATGATGCGCTCGCGCAGCAGGTTCAGATTGCGCCGGTGCACGGCCGACACCGGCAACATGGGTGAGAAACCCAGCGGCGCAAATTCGGCCAGCATGTTGTCCGGATCCTGGCCGTCGACCTTGTTGATGACCAGCAGGGGTTGCACGCCGCTGCGGCGCAGCATGTCGGCGATGTCCTGATCGCCACTGGTCAGCCCGTCACGGGCATCGACCACGAACAGCACCAGATCGGCTTCGCTGATGGCCTGGTGCACCTGCCCGGCCATCAGGGCCGCCATCTGATCATCGGATTCGAGCAGCCCACCGGTGTCGACAACGCGGCACAAACGGCCGGAAAGGCGCGCTTCACCGTAGCGTCGGTCGCGCGTCAGCCCGGGAATGGCCGCAACCAGGGCATCCCGGCTGCGCGTAAGCTGATTGAACAGCGTCGACTTGCCGACGTTGGGGCGCCCGACAAGCGCAATCAGGGGCTGCATGATTCAGGCCTCGACGGCTATCAGCCGTCAGTCACGCGGTTCGGGCTGAATGGCCGCCAGGCGACCGCTGTTGCCGTAGACATAAAGTACGCCGTCGGCCAACAGCGGCTGACTGCGAATGCCCCGGCGATCGACGCGGGTACGGCCAACAAAACGGCCGTCACGCTGCGACAGCAGGTGCAGATAGCCATCGTCATCGCCAAGGGCCAGATAACCGGAGAACGCCACCGGGCTGGAAAGGTTGCGGCGCAGCAGACCGCGCTGCTCCCAGACCTGTTCGCCGGTACGTTGATCGATGGCGCGAACCACATCATTGTGGTCGACGATATAGATGTTGCCACGCCCTTCCACCAGCGCACGATTGGTCGATGCATCACGCTCCCAAATGACCGAGCCATCCTGCGGGCGCAAGGCCTTGAGCCGACCTTGATAGCTGGCAGCGTAGACGGCGCTGGAGGCCGGCAATACCGGCGCATCGACATCAACCATGCGTGCCAGCTCGGACCGGCCCTGCGGCAGCATGACGCGGTGATCCCAGATCAGCTCGCCATTGCGCTCCTGGAACACGGCGATACGGCCGGTGGCAAAGCCGGCAAAGACGGCGCCGCCGCGTACAACCGGGGTCGCATCGCCGCGCAGGGTCAGGTTCGGCACCTGGGTGTCATAGACCCAGATCTCGCGCCCGTCTTCGCTCGACAGCGCAGCGAGCCGGCCATCCTGGGTCTGTGCATAGAGCTGACCGTTGCTGACCGTTGGGCGGGCCAAGACTTCGCTGGACATGGTCCGGCGCCACTTTTCTTCGCCGGACTGCGCATCAAGCGCGATCAGATCGGCGTTCATGGTGCCGACCAGAACCATACCCTCACCAGCACCCAGCGCAGCGACAAAGCCATAATCGCGCCGATGCAGCGGGTTGATCCGCGCGAACCAGCCCCGTGCGGGCCGGTCGACGCGCACATCCCACTGCCGCTCACCGCTGAAGCGGTCAAAGGCCTGCACGCGCCCGAAAGCATCAGCGGCAAAGATCCGGTCGCCAAGCACGACCGGGCCCATGGTGATGTATTTCTTGCCCAGGCCGGCACCTACGGAGCGGCGCCACTCCCGGTTCAGGTCGACCTCAACTTCTATGCGTTCGAGCGACGCGCGGGCGTCTTCTTCCTCTTCCTTGTCCACCCAGGGCAGCCAGCCGAACCAGCTGCAGCCGGTAGCCAGCAGCAAAATGGCCAGCGCCAGAATCGGGTTTCGTAAGCTCTTCACTGTATTCATGCATCACTCGCAAGGTCGGCCAACTTCAACTGCAGCAGGCTGGTGTCCATCATGTCACCGGCCAGCTCCATGGCACGTTCATAAGCCTCCCGGGCGCCGTCACGATCGTTTTGGGCCAGGAGAATGTCGCCCTGTATTTCCGCGGCCTGGGCACGGAAGCCGTCGCCGGAAACCGCACGCAGGGTCGTCAACGCGGCGTCGACATCGCCCAGCTGCTGCTGAACACGGGCCAGGCGTACCCGCGCGACATTGCGCAGCTCGGAAGCCCGCGCACCTTCCACGGCCTGCTGCAGGTAGGACGCGGCCTGCCCGTAGTCGGCCTGATCCACAGCATCCTGGGCACGGTACAACAGGCTGAACACCTGATAACTGGAGCCCCGATAGTTGCTGTCGAGCTGCTCCAGCGCCGATTCGGCCTCGACCACACGCAGCTCAAGTGGCTCCTGGCGCGCTTCCAGATACTGCTCATAGAGCATTGCGGCCGACTCCGCCTGGCTTTGCTGATACTGCTGCCAGAACTGCCAACCAAAAAAGCTACCCAGAACCAGCACCAGCCCGATCAGCAGATAGGTGCCGTAGGCGTCCCACCACTCCTTGAGCTTTTGTATCTGTTCGTTATCGTCGAAAGTATCTGCCACGCGTCGTCCCCGTCCGAATCGGTTGTCTGCCTGGAGTCGGGATTAACCCGGTCCTGTTGTCGTCAGCATCTGGCGCAGCTCGTCCAGACCCAACATTGCCTGCGGCTGCGACTCCCGCAGCCATTTCACGGTTGCCTTACCTGCTGCAATCTCTTCCGCACCCAGCACCAGGGCCCAGCGGGCACCACTGGCATCGGCACGCTTGAACTGATTCTTCAATTTGCCCCCGGCCGTGTCCAGACGCACGCGCAGCCCGGGCACGACAGCACGCAGCTGCTGGCAGAACGCCAGTGCCGCACCGGCCTGCTCCGGCTCCGCCACGGTGGCATAGACGTCCAGTGCCGGGCCGGGCCAGGCACCGTGCACAGCCTCATGCAACAGCACCAGCCGGTCAACGCCAATCGCAAATCCGGCGCCCGGCGTTGACCGGCCACCCAGTTGTTCGACCAGGCTGTCGTAGCGCCCACCGGCACAGACCGTGCCCTGGGCGCCCAGTTCATCGGTGACCCACTCAAACACGCTGTGCGTGTAGTAATCCAAGCCACGCACCAGGCCTGGGTTAAGCCGGTAGCTGATGCCGATCTGGTCCAGGTGCGCGCACAACTGTGCAAAATGCGCCTGACTGGCGTCATCGAGAAAATCCTGCAGGCGCGGCGCATCCTTTAGCAATGCCTGCGTGTTCGGATCCTTGCTGTCGAGTATGCGCAGCGGATTGCGGTCCAGACGTCGCTGGCTGTCGGCATCCAGCTTCTCCCTAAGTGGCGTCAGATAGGCAACCAGCGCTTCCCGGTGGGCGGCGCGGGAGTCGCCGCTGCCCAGCGTGTTCAGCTCCAGCGCCACCTGCTCACGCAAACCGAGCCGGCGCAGCAGCACATCACCAAACTGAATCAGCTCAGCATCCAGTGCCGGGTCCGAAGCGCCAAAGGCCTCAACACCAATCTGATCGAACTGCCGATAGCGGCCTTTTTGCGGCCGCTCGTAACGAAACATCGGGCCGGCATACCAAAGCCGCTGCTGCTGATTGAACAACAGGCCATGCTGCAGCCCCAGGCGCACGCAGCCTGCGGTACCTTCCGGACGCAGCGTCAGGCTGTCGCCGTCACGGTCTTGCAGGCTGTACATCTCTTTCTCGACGATGTCGGTGCTCTCACCAACACCGCGACTGAACAAAGTCGTTGGTTCAAGCAGCGGCAGGCGGACCTCGTCATAGCCGAAGGCGGCCAGCAAGGCCCGCGTCTCGTCCTCGATCAGGCGCCAGCGCGGCGTCTCCGCGGGCAGCAGGTCACGCATACCGCGCACGGATTGAATGGCTTTTTGCATCAGGGCTCCAACGTCAGTGTTGCGACATTGCCCGGGCTGCGACTGTCGATGGTCACAGCTTCACCGTTGAAACGAACATCAACTGCCGGCGCATTGCCCAGCAACAACTGAAAAGGCGCAGCACCAACCAGCACCAGCTCATCACCCGGGCGGTGCAGATCACTGTAGAGTCGGTCACCGGCGGGGCCGCGCAGCTCAACCCAGCAATCTTCCGCAAAGCTGAGCCGCAGCTCATCACTACCGGTAGGCGTTACACGGGTCGCGCCTGCCGGCGTCTCAATATCACTGTCAGAACCCGCGGCAGCGAACAGCTCAGCCTGGTCCGGTGTCGGCTCGCTCGCAGGCGCAGCGGACGGTGGCGGTTCTGCCACTGGTCCGCCGGATGCTTCGGGCACCGCTGCATCGTCTGCTGCCGACGGCGCGGCAACATCCGAATCAGTATCCAGGCCAGGCACCGTCATCGCCGGACGCGATCGTTCCGGTGGTGCCAGCGTTGCCTCCGAAAGCGTTTCAGATACGGGATCGTCGGCTACCGGCGCTTCGCTTTCCGTTTCAGACGGCCAAAACCACCAGAGCAAAATCAGCACCAGCGCCAGCACCACGCCGGCCAAATGCCAGGGCGACAGCCCACTCTGCAGGCGTCGCGCGACTTCGGCATTGGTGGCCGACTTGATCTCCGGCTGCGGCGGCCGATCTTCCCCAATCAGTTGATTGTATGCCTGCACCACCGCGCCCGGGTCCA
>SKXG01000434.1 GCA_007128525.1 Pseudomonadales bacterium
ACAGGGTCGCGGGCCGCGCTGACCCGTGCCAACAATCGCCGCGCCAGGGCCCATGACTGCTTGCAAGTGGCTGGCCTTGCTTTACAATATCGCGCCTTTCGCACCAGGGTGATGCTGATGATTATGATCCGACTGTCCCGTCACGGGGCCAAGAAAACACCGTTCTACCAGATCGTGGTTGCTGACCGCACTTCCAAGCGTGATGGCCGTTTTATCGAGCGTCTGGGTTTCTTCAATCCGGTGGCCCGTGGCAACTCCGAGCGCCTGCGTCTGGATCTGGACCGTGTTGAACACTGGCTCAGCGTCGGCGCACAGCCGAGTGAGCGTGTGGCTGCGCTGGTCAAGGAGGCCGCCAAGGCAAAGAAGGCAGCTGGCGCTGAGGAACAGGCGGCCTAAGTACGCCCGTGACCAGCCAGCACGATGATCTGCTGGTGGTCGGCCGACTGGGATCGGCCTATGGGGTGCAAGGGTGGCTGCGCGTTCAGTCGTATACCGAGCCCGCTGAGAACCTGCTGCAGTACACACCCTGGCATGTGCAGCAGAACGGCCGCTGGACCCAAGTCACCCTGGACGACAGCCGGCCGCATCAGGACGGGTTTCTGGTCAGGCTGCGCGAAGTTGGCAGTCGGGAAGACGCGGCGCATTGGGCTGGCGCCCTGATTGCCGTGGATGCCGCGCAACTCCCGGCGCCCGATGATGATGAGTTTTATTGGAAAGATCTGATCGGCCTGCACGCGCGACACATTGATGGCCGGGTACTGGGGCAGGTCGAGCGGCTGATTGAGACCGGTGCCAGTGATGTGCTGGTCATCGCCCCGGCAGACGATCCGGCCGGAGCGCCGTTGCTGGTTCCCTTTGTCGGCGTGTACGTGACCGCGGTGGACCTGAAGGCGGGCACGCTGACCATCGACTGGCCGGAATGACCCGGCTGGTGCCGGGCTCAGGTGAGCACAGATGTGGATCGGAATCGTCAGCATCTTTCCAGAGATGTTTCAGGCCCTGACCAGTCAGGGCGTGGTTGCACGGGCGCTGGGCCGGCAAGGTCTGGCGCTGGCGCTGTATAACCCGCGGGATTACGCGGACGACCGTCACGCGACAGTCGACGATCGGCCTTATGGCGGCGGCCCGGGCATGGTGATGAAGCCGGAACCCTGGCTACGCTGCCTGAACGCGGCACGACAGCAGGCGCCGGCGCGGCACCTGGTGATCAATCTGTCGCCGCAGGGCCAGCCGTTGACGCAGCCGCTGGTTGAAGAGCTGGCGCTGGCCGGGCAGGATTCGGACCGGCCGCAAGGGCTGATACTGCTGGCCGGCCGTTATGAAGGCATCGATGAGCGTCTGCTGGAGATGAGCGTCGATCTGGAGTTGTCGATCGGCGATTATGTGCTGACTGGCGGAGAATTGGCCGCCATGGTGCTGGTCGATGCGGTGGCGCGATATGTGCCCGGGACGTTGGGCAATGCGGCCTCGACAGAGGCTGAATCGCATGTTGCGGGATTGCTGGATTGCCCGCACTATACGCGCCCCGAGGTTTTCGAGGGCCAGTCGGTGCCGGCGCCGCTGCTCAGTGGCGATCATGCCGCGATCGCCCGCTGGCGACTGAAGCAGTCGCTGGGCCGGACTTATGACAGGCGGCCCGATATGTTAGCGGAGCGCTGGCTCTCAACCGAAGAGCGGGCGCTGTTACAGGAGTACTTGACCGAGCGGGGCGGCGTGGATGCCGACCTGTGAACAGGAGTGATTGGGATGCGCAGGAACAAGATCATCGAGGCGCTCGAAAACGAGCAGATGAAGCAGGACGTGCCGGCCTTTGCGCCGGGTGACACCGTGGTTGTTCAGGTGCGCGTCAAGGAAGGCACCCGCGAGCGGCTGCAGGCCTTCGAGGGTGTGGTAATCGGCAAGCGTAACCGCGGCCTGAACTCGAACTTTATCGTGCGCAAGATTTCGCACGGCGTGGGCGTTGAGCGGACTTTCCAGACGCACAGCCCGCTGGTGGCCAGTATCGAGGTCAAGCGCCGCGGTGATGTGCGCCAGGCCAAGCTGTTCTACCTGCGTGAGCGTTCCGGTAAGGCTGCGCGCATCAAGGAAAAGCTCTCCTGAGGGGCTCCCTGACCTGCCGGGTTCTCTGAACTGCGGAAAAAAGAGAGGCCGGCTTGTCAGGGCAGGGACCAGAGGGAGGAGGAGGTTCCTGACAAGCCGGCCTTTTCAGTTTGGTCTGTTGGGGAGAGACTTCCTTCAGACCACTCAGCTGGTCGACCGGGGGGGACAGCCCGTGACGACCAGCGTCGCGCACCACTTCATGCACATACCTCATTAAGCACACTCCGTGCCAAGTTTTTTGATGCTCATCCAAGCATCATCACTTCCTAAGCAATTCCTAAGTATCACAGGCACTTAGCGTCCTCTGCCTGAACCAGGCGCAAGCTGTCAGATGACGACCTGGCTTGTTCGCTGGCGCGCGGAGTGCGACGATTTGGTGCCCTCAGCGTCACTTGCCGGACAAAAATTGCCAGTGCCTGGCCCCAATCTGATCGACAGCTTTCTCGATGACCTCTGGTTGCAGCGCGGCCTGGCGGCCAATTCACTGGCCGCATACCGGCGTGATCTGCTGGCGCTGCTGCGCTGGGTGGGTGGGGCAAAAGAGGCAAAAGGGGCAACGGGCAGTGATGCCGCGCCGCTGCCGGAGCCCGCTGCACTACTGGCACTGAGTCCGGCCGACCTGCAGGCCTATGTGGCCTGGCGCTATCAGCAGGGGTATGCGCCGAGGTCCACCGCCCGTGCCGTGTCCTGCATCCGCAGCTTCTATCAATATCTGTTGCGTGAGTCGTTGCTGCAGAGCGATCCATCCCTGGGCCTGAGTCCACCAAAGCTGGGGCGGGCGCTGCCTGGGGCGCTGAGCGAAGCGCAGGTGGAAGCGCTGCTGCTGGCGCCCGACCTGGACCAGCCTGAGGGCCTCCGGGATCGCGCCATGCTGGAGCTGCTGTATGCGACGGGGCTGCGCATCTCTGAGCTGGTGGCGCTGTCCGTGAGCATGGTGAATCAGCGTCAGGGGCTGGTCCGGGTGGTCGGCAAAGGGGGCCGGGAGCGACTGGTGCCGGTGGGTGAACAGGCGCTGCACTGGTTGACCCGGCACCTGGCTGAGGCCCGTCCGGCGCTGTTGCAGCGACAGGTCACGGATGCACTGTTCCCGACCCGGCGTGGGTCTATGATGACCCGGCAGAACTTCTGGTACACCATCAAGCGCTATGCGTTGCGGGCGGGCGTGCGGGCGGATATTTCGCCGCACTCACTGCGCCATGCCTTCGCCACGCACCTGGTCAATCATGGCGCCGATCTGCGTGCGGTGCAGATGATGCTGGGCCATGCCGATCTGTCGACGACTCAAGTGTACACCCATGTGGCTCGCGAACGCCTCAAAGCGCTGCACAGCGAACACCATCCGCGCGGCTGAGGCTGAACTGCCTCGCTCGTTCGTGCTCCAATAAGTCGCACGCTGCGGATGCGTCGTCAGCCGGTGTAAGATGCCGGTAGTCCGGTAGCCTTCGCTGCCCGTCACTGTTTCGCGAGGAGTTGTATGTCTTGGTCAGCCTTTAGCTGGTGCCGCCAGAGCGCCCTTACCCTGTTTCTGTTCCTGACCCTGTTCCTGGGCCTGGCAGGCGCCCTGGCCCTTGCCGGCATCGGATCCGTCGCCCTGGCGGCTGATGCCGGTGCGGCATCGTCCCCGGAGCGCGGCGAAGCCATCCGCGACCGCCTGCGTGAATTGCGTCCGGATCTGGACATCATCTCGGTGGCCGAAGCGCCCGTAGCAGACATGTACAGCCTGGTCCTGAGCAATGGCGCCCGGCTCTATGTGACGGGCGATGGTCAACACCTGTTTGCCGGAGAGCTCTATCGGATCGGCGAGGATGATCTGATCAATCTCAGTGAGGCGGAACGTGCCGCTGAACGCACGCAGAAGATCGAGGCGCTTGGCGATGAACACTTTATCAGCTTCATGCCTGAGGGCGAGACCCGCACCACGCTGAAGATCTTTACTGATGTCGACTGCGGCTACTGCCGCGTGCTCCACGAAGAGGTGCCTGAACTTAACGCGGCGGGCATCGCTGTGCGCTATCTGGCGTACCCGCGCAGCGGGCCGGGTACTGAGTCCTATACCAAGGCGGTTACGGCCTGGTGTTCCGGCGATCCCCAGGACAGCATTACCCGCCTCAAGGCTGGCGAATCACTGTCGCCCATCGACTGCGACAACCCGGTGCTTGAGCACTATGACCTGGCGCGGACTGTTGGCGCCAGCGGTACGCCGTTCATCATGCTCGACAATGGCATGACCATTCCCGGTTATGTGCCGGCGCCGCAACTGATCCAGCGCCTCGAAGGCATGGGCGTACTCTAGGGTACCTCTGAGCACTGCCTTGTGCCCTGGATTAACCGGGCGCGTTGACTTGATCCGAATGAGCGGCTAGCGTTGCCGCTCATTTTTTTCAGGGTGTATATCGGTGGAGCCACTGAGATTGGGGCTCTGCGGTCTGGGGACCGTGGGCCAGGGTGTAGTCGAACTGCTGCGGCGCAATCAGGCCAGCATTGACGTGCAGGCGGGCCGTCCGATTGAGCTGGTGCGTGTTGCCAGCCGGACACCGAAGCCGATGGTGGACCTCGGCGGTGCAGCTTTCAGCACTGATCTGGCCGACGTCATCAACGATCCGCAGGTGGATGTCGTCCTCGAGCTGATCGGTGGTGAGGCCGATGCCCGGCAACTGCTGCTGCAGGCCATTGAAGCCCGCAAACACTTTGTAACGGCCAACAAGGCCATGATCGCCGCGCATGGCGATGAGTTGCTGCCGAATGCCTATGAAGCCGGGATCAGCGTGGGTTTCGAAGCTGCCGTCGGCGGTGGCATTCCCATTATCAAGACCTTGCGCGAAGGGCTGGCCGCCAACTCGATCAACTGGGTGGCCGGCATCATCAACGGTACGTCCAACTTCATTTTGTCGGCAATGGCCGGCAAAGGCGCCAGCTTCGACGATGCCCTCAGCGAAGCGCAGGCATTGGGTTATGCAGAGGCAGATCCGACCTTTGATATCGAAGGTGTGGATGCCGCGCACAAACTGGCCATCATGGCAGCGCTGGCCTTTGACTGCCCGATTGCCTTTCCAGCCGTTTACACCGAAGGCATCAGCACGCTGACAGCAGAAGACATTGAGTATGCCCAGGCTCTGGGCTATCGCATCAAGCATCTGGGTATCGCCCGGCGCAGTGCGCGTGGCATAGAGACTCGCGTGCACCCGGCGCTGGTGCCGGAGCAGCGCCTGCTGGCCAAGGTCGACGGTGTGATGAATGCTGTTGTGATCAACAGTGATGCCGTTGGCTCGTCGCTGTACTACGGCCCGGGTGCCGGTGCGCTGCCCACCGCATCTTCGGTGCTGGCCGACGTCATCGACATCGCCTGCAACCGCGCCGCTCGACCGCTCAGCATCAATGGCGAGGCTGACCGACTCAACATGGCGGAGGTCGACACGGCCTATTACCTGCGCATTCCGGCCGTGGACCAGCCCGGTGTGCTGGCCCAGCTCGCCCAGATTCTGAGCCAGAATGCGATCAGTATTGAAGCTGTCATTCAGCGTGAACAGGCCATCCGGGTTACCGGTTCCACCTCCTGGGTACCGGTGATCATCCTGACCCATCGGGTGCAGGAGCAGGCCATGAATCAAGCCCTGGAAACCATCCAGGCGCTGCCTGAAGTGGTGGGGCAGATCACCAGAATCCGGGTGGAACCGCTCGACGAGCATGCCTGACGAAAACGCGGTCCGGATCATCAGGGAGCGAGAGCCGGGCGCTGGCACTGCGGCGCTGGCTGCTGAGCTTGACCCGCTGTTGGCCCGAATTCTGGGTGCCCGTGGCGTGCAGCGCCCCGCTGAGCTGGATCTGTCGATGCAGGCGTTGCTGCCGCCGGAGCGGCTGCGCAATGCCGACCGTGCGGCAGCGCTGCTGGCCGATCATGTGCAGTCCGGGCGCCATATCAAGATTGTTGGGGACTTCGACGCCGATGGCGCCACGGCGACGGCGCTGGCGATGGTTGCGCTCACAGCCATGGGCGCGAAGAAAGTCAGCTTTCTGGTACCAAACCGTTTTGATTTCGGCTACGGGCTGACGCCCGAGATCGTGGCGCTCGCGCTCCAGGATGATCCGGATCTGCTGGTGACTGTGGATAACGGCATCTCCAGTCATGATGGTGTACGCGTTGCCCGCGAGGCGGGCCTGAAGGTGCTGGTGACCGATCATCACCTGCCGCCCCCTGAGTTGCCCGATGCCGATGTCATCGTCAACCCAAGCCTGCCGGACTGCGAATTTCCGAGTAAAGCGCTGGCTGGCGTCGGCGTGGTGTTCTATGTGCTCTGCGTACTCCGCGCTCAGCTCCGTGAACGTGGCTGGTTCGAGGCGCAAGGCCTGGAAGCGCCAAATATGGCGGACTATCTGGATTTGGTGGCGTTGGGCACCGTGGCAGATGTGGTGCCGCTCGATCGCAACAATCGGGTGCTGGTGCAGCAGGGCTTGCAGCGTATCCGGCAGGGGCGCACCCGTCCCGGCATCAAGGCGTTGATCGAAGCGGCCGGACGCGAGCAGAGCCGGCTGCAGGCACAGGATCTGGGGTTTGCGCTGGGTCCGCGGATCAATGCGGCGGGCCGGCTGGATGACATCAGCATCGGCATCCGCTGTCTGTTGGCGCCCGATTTGAAGTCGGCGCGCTCGCTGGCGCGCGCGCTGGAAGAGCTCAATGCAGCACGCCGGTCGCTGGAGCAGCAAATGACGGCGCAGGGGGCCGTGCTGGCCGCAACTGTCGATGCGGTGGACAGCGATGCGCTTGGCCTGTGTGTGTACGATCCCGGCTGGCACCAGGGCGTCGTCGGCATCGTCGCGGGGCGGTTGCGCGAACGTTTCCATCGTCCGGTGATTGCATTTGCCGATGCCGGCGACGGTGATGAGCTGAAAGGCTCAGCGCGATCCATCAACGGCGTGCATATCCGGGATGTTCTGGAAGCGCTGTCGAGCCGGTTTCCGGGGTTGATACTGAAGTTTGGCGGCCATGCGATGGCGGCCGGCCTGTCGATCCGGCGGCCGCATCTGACCCGGTTTCAGAGGGCCTTTGCTGCCCAGCTCGGTAACTGGATGAACACTGATGACATACAGTCGGTGCTGGTGACGGATGGCGAGCTGGGTGTTGAGCAGTGCAGCCTGCACACCGCCCGTCTGCTGGCACGTTTCGGCCCCTGGGGACAGCACTTTCCGGAGCCGTTGTTCCACAACCGCTTTCAGTTGGTGCATCAGCGGCAGGTCGGGCAGCGGCATTTGAAGCTCACGCTGCGCCGAACGGCAGCTGATGGCCGGGCGTTGCTGTACGACGCCATTGCCTTTAACCAGGACGAGCTCTCGGTATCAGAGTCGGCAGCGCTGCACGTCGTCTACCGGCTGACGGAAAATCATTACGGCGGCGAGACGCGCTTGCAGCTGGTGGTGGAGCACCTGAGCCCGGCCTGATCATGCCCGGCGTCGCCTGTGATAGACTGCGCGCCCGCGCGGCAGCCCGTTCAACTTGCATACAGGAACCTGAGACCATCATGGCCGAGATCAGCTCGATCCGTACCCAATTGAAAGATTTGCAGGCACGCTACGACCTGCTTAGGGGGTATCTTTGACTTCGACAACAAGCAAGATCGACTCGAAGAAATCGAAGTAGAGCTGGCGGAGCCGGGCGTTTGGGATGATCCGGAGCGGGCGCAGTCGCTGGGTCGAGAGCGCGCCGGGCTGGAGCATACGGTCAGCACGCTTGAGCGACTGGGCAATGGCCTGCGCGATCAGCTGGAGCTGGCCGAAATGGCAGCCGATGAGAGTGATGCCGAGACCCTGGACGCCATTGCCGGCGATCTGGCGAAGGTTGAACAGGAACTGGCGGCGCTGGAATTTCGCCGTATGTTCAGCGGTGAACTCGACCACAGCAATGCCTATGTTGATATCCAGGCAGGCTCTGGTGGTACCGAGGCGCAGGACTGGGCAGAGATGCTGCTGCGGATGTATCTGCGCTGGGGTGAACGTCACGGCTTCACCACCGAGATTGTTGAGGCGTCCGAAGGCGACGTGGCCGGTATCAAAAGCGCCACGGTGTTGTTCAGCGGCGAGTATGCCTATGGCTGGCTGCGCACCGAGACCGGTGTGCATCGGCTGGTCCGCAAGTCGCCGTTTGATTCCGGGAACCGCCGCCACACGTCCTTTGCGTCGGTATTCGTGGCGCCGGAAGTCGACGAAGATATCGACATCGACATCAATCCGGCTGATGTACGCACCGACACCTACAGGGCCAGTGGCGCCGGTGGTCAGCACGTCAACCGGACTGACTCGGCCGTGCGCCTGACCCACATTCCATCCGGAATCGTGGTGCAGTGTCAGAGTGATCGCTCGCAGCATCAGAACCGAGACAAGGCCTGGAAGCAGCTGCGCGCCAAACTCTATGAGCTGGAACTGCAAAAGCGCCGCGCCGAGGCGCAGGCGCTTGAAGACACCAAAGCCGATATTGGCTGGGGTAGTCAGATCCGCTCCTACGTGCTGGACCAGTCCCGGGTAAAAGACCTGCGCACGGAGATTGAGCGTACGGATCCGAACAACGTGCTGAATGGCGACATCGATGATCTGATCGAGGCCAGCCTGAAAGCCGGCCTCTGAGCCAGGCCGAACGCTACCAGCCGCCCCTCTTTGTGGCCCGCGAGACG
>SKXG01000230.1 GCA_007128525.1 Pseudomonadales bacterium
AGCTGGTCGGGCATGCGGTCCGTCAGGCCTATCGCGACGTCCTGTTCCACGGTCGCCATCCGGTTTTCGTTCTGTATTTCGAGCTGGACCCAGGCGGTGTGGACGTCAACGTGCATCCAACCAAGCACGAGGTCCGCTTTCGCGACACCCGCCAGGTGCATGATTTCATCTTCGGTCGTCTGAACCGGGTGCTGCGTGAGTTCCGGCCTGGCCAGCGCCTGTCCGATGATCAAGGACCCACCTCCGATGCCCTGCAACCGGAACCGGGTCAGGATCAGTTGGCATTGTCCGCAAATGCCGAGGCCTGGCAGCCACACGAGCCGTCAGCGGGCACGCCTGTGGACCCGTATGCCGCGGCTGGCCGACGCGAAAATTTGAGTACGGCGCCACCAGCCGGCGCCGTTGCCAACACGCTGAATTTTTATCGGGCCATCAATACTGGCATGGCCGCCGGGGATGCCGGGCCGCAGGCAGCGCCTGGCCAGGTGCCGCCGCTCGGCTACGCATTGGCGCAGCTGCATGGCATCTACATTCTGGCGGAGAATGCCGAGGGCCTGGTCGTGGTCGACATGCATGCCGCGCATGAACGCATCACCTACGAAAGAATGAAACAGGCGCGGCTGGCTGAGCAGGCGCTGGCGCGCCAGCAGTTGCTGATGCCGGCAACGCTGGAGGTTACCCATGGTGAGGCCGAGCTGGCGGATGAATACGCTGATGAGCTCAGTGATTTCGGTCTGGTCGTCGAGCGTATCGGACCACAGTCACTGATCGTGCGTGAGGTGCCGGTGCTGTTGGCGCAGGCTGATCCAGCGCGCCTGCTGCAGGATCTGCTCGCAGACCTGGCGGAGTTCGGCAGCAGCGCGCGTTTGTTGGCGTCCCAGGAGCGGTTGCTGGCCACCATGGCCTGTCATGCTTCGGTGCGCGCCAATCGGCGACTCAGTTTGGCGGAAATGAACGCGCTGCTGCGCGAGATGGAGCGTACGGATAATGCCGGGCAGTGTAATCATGGCCGTCCAACCTGGTTCGTTAAGTCGCTGGCCGATCTGGACAAGCTGTTCCTGCGCGGTCAGTAGTCTGCGCGAAACCGACTGAATGTCCTCCGAATCGACAGCCGGGAAACCCGACGCTGGACAACCGGCAGTGCTCTGCCTGCTTGGCCCGACCGCGAGCGGCAAGACGGATCTGGCGATCGCCTTTAGTGAGTTGTTGGCTGAGCGTCTCGGCCGATCGCAGCCGGTGGCGCTGATCAGTGTCGATTCGGCGATGGTCTACCGCGGTATGGACATAGGTACAGCCAAACCCGGACCGGACATTTTGACCCGCTACCCGCACGCTCTGATTGATCTGCGTGACCCGGCCGAACCCTTTACGGTGGCAGACTTCGTCCATCTGGCCGAAGTTGAAATCGACCGCGCGCTGGCCGCCGGCCAACTCCCCGTGCTGGTTGGCGGCACCATGTTGTATTTCAATGCGCTGCGCAGCGGGCTGGCAGACATTCCATCGGTGCCGGAGTCGGTTCGAAAGGCCCTAGAAGCGGAATGGGATGTGCGCGGCGGTGAAGCGCTGCATCAGGAGCTGGCTGCCGTTGACCCGGTGGCGGCAAAGCGCATTCACCCGCGCAACCCGCAGCGGCTGCTGCGCGCGCTGGAAGTCTGGCGCTATCATGGGCGCCCGCTGTCCTGGTACTGGGCCGAGCAACAGCAGCAGGCCCTGCCGCGTAAGCGCGGCTGGCGCTGGCTGGAAATCGGGTTGATGCCGGAGTGGACGGGGCTGCGCAGCCGGATTGAGCATCGATTCGATGCCATGCTGGCAGCTGGGCTGGTGGCGGAGGTTCAAGCTCTGCACGCACGCCCCGACCTGAACCCGAACCTGCCGGCTATTCGTGCAGTGGGTTATCGACAGGTGTGGAACTATCTGGACGGCCGCTGCTCCTATCAGGATATGCGTGAGCAGGCGATCAAGGCGACTGTATCGCTGGCCAAGCGGCAGCGCACCTGGATGCGGCGCTGGCCGGAGCTGACACAAATACCAGCCGCCTCGGACAAATCGGAGGAACAGCTGCTTAGCAGTAGAATCTTGAATTATCTTGAGGCTGTCGCCATAGTAGCTTCCGCGCACAACAAGGGCCCGGCTGCCTCAGGACCGGCGCCTGTCATAAGAGCCAGCGAGGAGTGATGGCATGTCGAAAGGGCATTCTCTGCAGGATCCCTATCTGAATACGCTCAGGAAGGAACGCATCCCAGTGTCCATCTACCTGGTCAGTGGCATCAAATTGCAGGGGCAGATCGAATCTTTCGATCAGTTCGTCATTCTGCTGAAGAATTCGGTCAGTCAGATGATCTATAAGCACGCCGTGTCCACTGTAGTGCCGTCGCGGCCAGTTCGGCTGCCGACGGGCAACGACAGTGAAGGCGAAGAGAGTTAACACTGAGTAAGCTGTCAGGCAGATTTTCCCTCTGGCATTGTTGTTCGCCGTCCGTTGAGGCGCCCCGAGTCGGGCTGCAGGCAGGGCTGAAACTTGTTCTTTGAGCGCCCCGAAGCCGGCCAGCAGGCCGTGCTTGTGCATATTCGCTTTTCCCAGTTTGATGAAGCCGATCAGATACAGGAGTTCTCTGAGCTGGTGCGCTCGGCGGATTTGTTGGCCCTGGCGACCGTTACGGGCCGGCGTCGTGATCCGCACCCGCGGTCTTTTTGCGGGGCCGGCAAGGTGGAGGAGATTCAGGCGCAGATCACAGCCACCGGCGCCAACCTGGTGCTGTTCAATCACGACCTGGGTCCGGCGCAGCAGCGAAACCTGGAGCGGCTGCTGGATTGTCGGGTGATTGGCCGTACAGAGCTGATATTGCACATTTTTGCTGCTCGGGCGCGCACCCATGAGGGCCAGCTTCAGGTCGAGCTGGCGCAGTTGCGGCATGCGCAAAGCCGGCTGGTACGTGGTTGGAGCCACCTTGATCGACAGAAAGGTGGTGTGAACCTGCGCGGTGCCGGTGAAACCCAGTTGGAAGTCGACCAGCGCCTGGTCAGCGACCGCATCGGTCAGCTTGAGCAACGGCTGGAAAGAGTGCGACGTCAGCGTGGTCAGGGCCGGCGCCAGCGCCAGCGTGCCGAGGTGCCGACCATCGCGCTGGTGGGTTACACCAATGCGGGCAAATCGACGCTGTTCAATCGTCTGACCGCAAGCCGCGTACTGGCGCAGGATCAGCTCTTTGCAACGCTGGATCCAACATTGCGACGCCTGCCGGTTGATGGCATTGGCGATGTGGTATTGGCTGACACCGTCGGTTTCATTCGCGACCTGCCGCATAGCCTGGTCGCGGCGTTCAAGGCCACGCTGGAAGAGGTGGCCGAGGCAGACCTGCTGCTGCACGTGATTGATGCGTCGGCGCCGGATCACGCCGAGCGCAGCGAACAGGTGCGCCTGGTGCTGGATGAAATCGGTGCTGCACACCGGCCGGTGCTGCAGGTACGCAACAAAATAGACCGGCTTGGCGAAGCACCTGCTATCGAGTACGACGCTGAGGGGGTGCCCCTCAGCGTGGGTGTTAGCGCACAGCTGGGCCAGGGCCTGGAACTTCTGCTCGACGGCGTTGCCGCAAGGCTGGGCGTAACTGCGCCGCAGCAGGTGCGGCTGACGCCCTCGGCCGGTAAGGCCAGGTCCTGGTTGTACAATCTGGGTGCCGTACTGGACGAAACCCTGCAGGAAGACGGACATTTGCAATTAACGGTGAGATTGGATGAGCGGCGCTTGGCGCAACTGGCGCGCGAGCCCGGGGTTTTGTTGCGCCCGCAACAGCCCCTTCATAGAATCTCGCCCTCGCACTGAAGGCGGAGGCGCAACAGATGGCATGGAATGAACCGGGCGGCGGTAAGGACCGCGATCCCTGGGGTAACCGGGGCGGCGACAATGGTCCTCCGGACCTGGACGAAGCTTTCCGCAAGCTGCAGAACCAGCTCTCCGGACTGTTTGGCGGTCGCGGCGGCGGTGGTGGTGATGGCCAGGGTGGAATGCCCGGCTTCAACCCGCTGATTGGCGCGGTCGTCCTCGGCATTGCGCTGGTGGGCTACTTCATTGCCGGGATCTACGTGGTAGACGAACAGGAGCGCGGTGTCGTGTTCCGTTTTGGTGCCGTGCAGGAAGACATCGTCATGCCAGGCCTGCACTGGAACCCGCCGATCATCGACCGGGTGGAAAAGGTCAATGTCACCCGGCTCGGGTCGATTGAGCACGAAGCGCTGATGCTGACGCGTGACGAGAACATCGTCGACATCATGATTTCGGTGCAGTTTCGGGTCGATCGGCCGGTTGACTTCGTGGTCAACGTGCGCAACCCCATGGAGAGTCTGCGTCAGGCGACTGAGAGCGCGCTGCGTCATGTGGTGGGCAGCTCGCTGATGGACCAGGTCATCACCGAAGGCCGTGCTGCCATCGGCATGGACCTGAAAGAGCGGTTGCAGAGTTATCTGAACAA
Organism: Pseudomonadales bacterium; assembly: GCA_007128525.1. Lineage (GTDB taxonomy): Bacteria > Pseudomonadota > Gammaproteobacteria > Pseudomonadales > Azotimanducaceae > SKXG01. The sequence goes on from SKXG01000230.1 coordinate 4,470, forward strand.
CTACGGTGCCGGCATTCATATCAGCACCGTCAACATTGATCGCAGTGGCCCACCACGACCGGTGCAGGCCGCGTTCGATGAAGTGCAGCGTGCCAAAGAAGACGAAGTCCGATTCGTGAACGAAGCTACGGCCTATGCCGAGAGCATCATTCCGGAAGCCCGTGGTGAGGCACAACAGCAGATCGAGCAGGCCAATGCCTACCGCGATCGCGTTGTGTCACGGGCCCGGGGTGAGGCAGAGCGCTTCAACCTGCTGCTGGCCGAGTATCAGCTCGCCGAGGAAGTGACGCGCAATCGTCTCTATATCGATGCGGTGGAGCAGGTATTGTCGAACAGCAGTAAAGTGCTGATCGACGTCGAAGGTGGCAACAACATGCTGTATCTGCCACTGGATCGCATTGGACGGCACGCAGACGGCAACAATCAGCGACAGCTGCCCCGTAACCTGGTACCGCAGGAGCCGCAGACGGTGGAAGAGCCGAATCTGCTGCGCCGGCAGGGCCGCTGATACGCCGCGAGGAGAACGACCATGAACTCGAAACTGATTACTATTGCCATCGGCGTCCTGCTGATCATCTGGCTCGCCAGCCAATCCATTTATACGGTCAAGGAAACCGAGCGGGCGATTCTGCTGCGCTTTGGTGCCGTGGAACAGATCGATTTGGCGCCGGGCCTGCACTTCAAGCTGCCGATCGCCGAGCAGGTGCGCAAGGCGGATGCCCGGGTGCAGACCCTGGATCACCGTCCGGAGCGTTACTTCACGATTGAGAAAAAGCCGTTGGAAGTCGACTGGTTCGTCAAATGGCGGATCAGTGATGTCGCGGACTACTACCGGGCCAGCTCGTTCAATGAGGCGCTGGCCATGAACCTGCTGCAGCAGCGCGTCAGTGAGGGGCTGCGTAACCAGATCAGCCGCCGCGACATGCACGAAGTGATTTCCGGCGCTCGGGATGAGCTGATGCTGGAGCTGACCACGGACCTCGACCGGGTCATGCGCAATGAGTTTGGCGTCGAAGTACTGGATGTCCGGGTCAAGCGGATCGACCTGCCGTCAGAAGTCAGCTCAGCGGTGTATGAACGGATGAACTCCGAGCGTCAGATTGAGGCGCGGCAGCACCGTGCCACCGGCCGCGAGCTGGCAGTGGGCATCCGGGCTGATGCCGAGCGGCAGACGGTGGTTATCGCCGCTGACGCCTATCGGCGCGCCGAGGAGATCCGCGGTGAAGGTGACGGTCGGGCCGCTTCGATCTATGCCGGAGCCTTCAACCAGGATCCGGAGTTCTATCGCTTCTACCGGAGTATCAACGCCTATACCCAGGTGTTCAGCAGCAAGGACGACCTGCTGGTGGTGGATCCAAGCAGCGAATTCTTCCAGTATCTGAACAACTTCAACTCAGCGCAGTAAGCAAAGCCGCCCGGAGTAGGTATAATCCGGGCGCGCAGCGCGCATTAAGGATCAGGCCGGGTGCTGCCCCGGCCTTTTTTATGAGCTACCGGCCTCTGCCGGAGCCTGATGGGAAGTCCGGATGAAACAGCACAACTGGCGCCTGCCCGATGGGGTGGATGAACTGTTGCCGCCGGATGCCTGGCAAATCGAGCAGCTCAGGCGGCGCATTCTGGATACCTTTGATCGCTGGGGCTACGACTACGTCATGCCGCCGATGATCGAATTCCTGGACGCGTTGTTGGTGGGCTCAGGCCATGATCTGGAGCTGCAGACCTTCCGTATGGTCGACCCGTACAGCGGTCGGATGCTGGGTATCCGGGCCGACATGACCTCGCAGGCCGCCCGTATCGACGCCAACAGCCTTCAGGGTGAAGGCACCCGGCGGCTCTGCTATGCCGGTAGCGTGGTGCATGCCAAGCCGGAAGGGGTGCTGCCAAGTCGCGTACCTTTGCTGGCCGGCGCTGAAGTCTTCGGCGCCCCATCGCTTGCCGCCGATGCCGAAGTGGTGGCATTGATGGTTGAGGTGCTGCGCTTGGGTGGGCTGGATACGCCGGTGCTGGAACTTGGCCATGTTGGCATTTTCCGGGCCCTGGCGGCTGAAGCCGGGCTCGATGAGGGTGCGGAGCGAGCGTTCTTTGCCGCGCTGCAGCGTAAATCGGAGCCGGATCTGCGGCAGTTGATCGCTGACACCGGTGTGGCGCAGCCGACAGCTGATCACCTGCTGGCTCTGCCCACGCTGCTCGGAACGGCAGACATGCTGAGCCGGGCTGGGACGCGTCTGGCTGACGCACCCGCTGGCGTCACCGAGGCGCTGGCGCAGCTCGAGGCGCTGGCCAGTGAGGTCCACAGTCGTTGCCCGCAGCTGGATCTGCGCTTTGATCTGTGTGAATTGACCGGCTATGGCTATCACACCGGGGTCGTGTTCGCCGCCTACAGCGCCCATCTGGGCCGACCGATCGCCCGCGGTGGCCGTTATGACGCCATTGGTGATGCCTACGGCCGGGCACGACCGGCCACCGGTTTCGATGTCAATCTGAAGCGCCTGCCCAGGCTCGAAAACGGGCAGCGGCCACCGATCTGGGCACCGGCTCTGGCCGCTATCGAAGATACGCATCAGCGTCGGGCGCTATGGCAGCGCATCAGCACCCTGCGAGACCAGGGTGAACGCGTGCTCTGCGCGCTCGATGAGAAAGACACAGCGCCGGCGGATTGCCAGGCGGAGTTGGTATGGCAAGCGCCCATCGGAGAATGGACGGTGCAAGACCTGACGCATCAGGGTGAAAGCAATCATGGGAAATAACGTAGTCGTCATCGGCACCCAGTGGGGTGACGAAGGCAAAGGCAAGATCGTCGACCTGCTCACTGAAGAGGTTGCCGCCGTCGTGCGGTTTCAGGGTGGGCACAATGCCGGTCATACACTGGTCATTGACGGCAAGAAGACGGTATTGCATCTGATTCCGTCGGGCATTCTGCGGCCGAGTGTGCGCTGCCTGATCGGCAATGGTGTCGTGCTGGCGCCGGATGCGCTGCTCAAGGAAGTCAACGAGCTGGAAGCCAGCGGCGTCGCGGTGCGCGATCGCCTGCATATCAGTCCGGCCTGTCCGTTGATCCTGCCCTATCATGTGGAACTCGACAAAGCCCGGGAGATATCACGTGGCGAGCTGAAGATCGGCACCACCGGGCGCGGTATCGGGCCGGCCTACGAGGACAAGGCAGCGCGCCGCGGTTTGCGTGTTGGCGATATCTTCTACTGGCAGAGCTTTGCGTCGAAGCTGGCCGAAGTCATGGACTATCAGAACTTCATCCTGACCAAGTACTACAAAGTGTCGGCGGTGGACTTCAACCAGACGCTGGACCAGATGGCTGAAATGAGCGAGCAGCTCAAGCCAATGGTTGCCGACATCGTGCCCATACTGCACGATCTGCGACAGCAGGGCGCTAACCTGTTATTTGAAGGGGCGCAGGGTGCGCTGCTCGATATCGACCTGGGCACTTACCCCTTCGTCACCTCATCGAATACGACAGCCGGCGGCACTGCCGTCGGCAGTGGCTTCGGTCCACGCTATCTCGACTACGTGCTCGGTATTACCAAAGCCTATTCCACCCGCGTTGGTGCCGGACCCTTCCCAACGGAACTGTTCGATGAGATCGGTAAGCGTCTCGGCGAGCGCGGCGCTGAGTTTGGCGCCACCACCGGCCGTCAGCGCCGCTGTGGTTGGTTTGATGCCGTGGCACTGCAACAGGCCGTGCACATCAACAGCATCTCCGGGTTGTGCCTGACCAAGCTCGATGTGCTGGACGGGATGGAGACACTGCGTATCTGCACCGGCTATCGCAGCGCTGACGGCACGGAACTGCCGCCGCGCTTCAGCAGTGAGTACTATGCCGAGGTGACGCCGGTCTATGAAGAGTTGCCGGGCTGGCAGACGCCCACTACCGGCATCAGCAGTCTGGACGCCTTGCCTGCGAATGCGCGGGCCTATATCGAGCGCATAGAGACACTGTGTGGTGTGCCCATCGACATCATTTCCACTGGTCCGGACCGAAAAGAGACCATCGTGTTGCGTGATCCGTTCAACGTGAAGGCCTGAGCAGGCCAGGAGGTCAGAACGTGGATGCCAAGTTGCTCGACATTCTGGTGTGTCCGGTCACCAAAACGAAGCTGGTTTACAAGCCAGAGCAGGAAGAGCTCTGGTGCCGGGCCAGCGGCCTCGCCTATCCGGTGCGGGACGACATTCCCGTGATGCTGCCAGACGAGGCGCGCGAGCTGACAGCGGAGGAACGCGAATCACTGCGAGACTG
>SKXG01000025.1 GCA_007128525.1 Pseudomonadales bacterium
GAGCTGATAGTAGCGGCCGTCGTAATCCACCGGCTGGTCGGATTTCAGCAGCTGCTCCGTGATGGTCAATGCTTCTTCGAAGCGCGCGAATCGGGGTTTGAGGTCGAGCAGTTCAAGCCCGAACATGTCGTGTTCACGCACCTGCCAGCCGGCGCCCAGACCCAGTATCAGGCGACCGCCTGACAGGTCGTCCACTGCCATCGCCATCCGCGCTGTGGCGCTGGGATGGCGGAACGACACCGGGGAGACCAGCGGTCCGAAGTCGATGCGGCTGCTGTGGCTGGCCAGCCAGGTCAGAGACACCCACAGTTCCAGCGAGTCCAGCTGCGGAGGATTTGGGTTCGTATAGTGGTCGGAGCGATACAGCCCGGCGAAGCCTTCGTCTTCAGCAATGGCCGCCACCGCCTGCCAGTGATCCCAGTTGAGGCCGTTCTGGCCTTCGATCATCAGCGCAACATCAATTGGCATGGATCCTCCCTGGACTTCCCTGTTGATGGCATTTCGGTTCATCCTACCTGCCGGTTACAACGAATTCGAAATTTCAGGGAGACAGTATGGCGGCGCAGTTTGAACGGTTCAGCGACTTCTACCCTTACTACCTGAGCGAGCACAGCAACCGCACCTGCCGGCGACTGCACTTTACCGGCAGCGCGCTCGCACTGGGCTGGCTGTTGGCGGCCATCCTTTATCTGAACCCCTGGTTCCTGTTGGCCGCGCTGGTGTCCGGTTACGGTCTGGCCTGGATCGGTCACTTTTATTTCGAGAAGAATCAGCCGGCGACCTTCCGCCATCCCTGGTACAGCCTGATGGGAGACTGCCGGATGTTCTGGGACATCCTGCGTGGTCGAATTCCGTTTTGAAGTCAGGGGTGCTTGTGCCGCCAGTCGTGTCTGACTAAGGTCAGTGCAGTGATGGGCAGCTCGGGAGCGGCAACCCAATGACGGTAGTCATGGCCCTGGATCAGGGCACCTCCAGTTCCCGCGCCATGATCTTCGATGATCGGGGCCGGGTACTGGGGAGCGGTCAGGAACCTTTTGATCAAATTTTTCCGCGCGACGGCTGGGTGGAACAGGACCCGGACGTGTTGTGGCAAACCAGTCTGCGCGCCGGGCGCACCGCCCTGCAGGCGGCCGGCCTCAGCGCCCGGGAACTGGCCGCCATCGGCATCACGAACCAGCGCGAGACCACACTGGCCTGGGATGCTGACAGCGGCGCTGTACTGTACAACGCCATAGGCTGGCAGGACCGGCGCACGGCGGATCAGGCAGCACGCATCAAGGCTGATGGCATGGCCACGACGATCCAGGCCCGCACAGGCCTGGTGGCCGACCCTTACTTTTCGAGTACCAAAATGGCCTGGCTGCTGTCACAGGTTCCAGCTGTTCGCGAGGCCGCAGAGCGGGGAACGCTGCGATTCGGCACGGTCGACTGCTACCTGATATGGCGCCTGACCGGTGGCCAGCGGCATGTTACTGATGCCACCAATGCCAGCCGGACGCAGTTGTTCAGACTGGCCGAGCAGAGCTGGGACCCAGAACTGCTCGACTACTTCGGCATTCCCGCCAGCAGCCTGCCTGAGGTGCTGGACAGCGCCGCGAACTTTGGCACCAGTGAGGCGCGCTGGTTCGGTGCGGGTGTACCCATACTTGGGGTGGCCGGCGATCAGCATGCGGCGCTGATCGGCCAGGCCTGCTTTGAACCCGGCATGACCAAGAGCACCTATGGCACCGGCTGCTTTCTGATGAGCAATACGGGTCAGGATATCCTGCGTTCGGAGCATGGCTTGCTGTCAACCATGGCCTATCGGATCGATGGGCGTCCAACCTATGCCCTGGAAGGCAGTATCTTCAACGCCGGCGTGGCGGTGAAGTGGTTGCGTGACAAGCTGGGGCTCATCGCCACTGCCCGGGCATCGGAGGACTGTGCTGAACGCGTAGGCGGCGACGCCGGTGGTGTGTTCGTCGTGCCTGGTTTTACCGGACTGGGTGCCCCCCACTGGCGGCCAGATGCCCGGGGGCTGGTTTGCGGTCTGACGCTGGACACCGGCGCTGATCATGTCGTCACGGCGGTGCTGCAGTCGGTCGCTTTTCAGACGCAGGACCTGCTGGCTGCCCTGAAAGCCGACGGTGGCCAAGTGTCCGGCCTGCGCATCGATGGCGGCATGGTGGAGAACAACTGGCTCTGCCAGTTCCTTGCCGACGTCGCTGAGGTCCCAGTGGAGCGCCCCCTGGTAACGGAGACCACAGTACTGGGCGCGGCACTGCTGGCGCTGCTCGGTACGGGTGCGTTCAGCTCGCTGGATGACAGTACCCGACTGTGGCAGCTGCAGCGCCGTTTCGAGCCGGTTATGCCCGATCAGAGGCGGGCGGCACTGCTTGATGGCTGGAATCAGGCTGTCGCCCGCGCCTGTCTCAACACGGGCTGAAGTTACAAACTGGTTACACCGTGCACGCTTGAAGCCGCAGTTCGTCCGACCGGATTACATAGAATGGATCAACATTCGCGGAATCCATTCCATGTCGCTGTTCGTAACCCTCAGTCGCACACCGATGCGCCGTACGTTGGTGGCAGCAGCGACAATGGGTGGGTATGCACTGCTGGCGGCAGTGCTGTTCAGGCAAGGCATGCTGCTGCCATCAGTGCCGGCTGCCGGGCTGGTGTTCAGCCTGTTGGGCCTGGGCGCAGCGCTGCTGGCAGCTGCCGTGCTCGCCGATCTGAATCTCAGTGAGCGTTGGGGAATCCAGTCGCACGCGGTCACGACCTTGCTGGTGGTCTGGGGGTTGCTGGCCGCCGTAATGACGGCCTTCTTCGTGCCCTGGCCCTTGCAGGCCCTGTTGTTGTTGGCCTCTCTGCTGGGCCTGTGTGGTGCGGCCCTGCATTATCGGCGTCAGATCATCTATCGAATGGCACTGCTGGTCTGGCTGGCAAGTGGCGCGTTGTGGCTGACCGGCTGGTATCTGGCGCCAGCTGCGTTGCCGCACGAGGCCGCGCTGATCCTGGCCCTGTTTACGGTGAGTCTGGCCGCCACTGTAGTGGTGGCTGGCGAAGTCGCGTCGTTGCGTACGGCGCTGTCTCGGCGCACTCGGGATCTCGAGGAGGCCATGGAGATGCTGTCGGAAGCCGCAATGCGAGACGAACTGACGGGGCTGTACAACCGGCGACAGCTGATGGAACAGCTCAAGCGGCACAAGGCGCTTGCCGATCGTGGCAGCTTGACCTTCTCTCTGTGTTTTCTTGACCTGGACCACTTCAAGGACGTCAACGACCGCTTTGGCCACAGTTGCGGAGATGACGTTTTGAAGGCCTTTGCGGAGGTCGCCATGCGGGTTATCCGGGAAGAGGATTTTGCGGCCCGGTTTGGCGGCGAAGAGTTTGTATTGGTGCTGGTCAATGCGTCGCCGCAGGTGGCACTGTCTGTGGCGGAACGCCTGCGACGCCAGACCCAGATGTTGCTGGTGCACCCTTCGGCGCCGGACTACATGATCACGGTATCGGCCGGTATTGCCGAGTACACAGCGCCAGAAAGCCTTGATGCATTGCTGGCGCGTGCCGATATGGCCATGTACGAGGCCAAGCAGGCCGGACGCAACCAGGTTCGCCTTGCGCAGTCGTCCGTCGCCGTCAGAGCGACGCCTGCGTCAAATGGTGCTGAGCCTGGTGGCGGGTGACTTTGTACCTGTCGGTATAGGCAGGTGACCAGTTACGTCTAATCGGTTAGGCTTCACGGAAGTTAAGTTCGGCTTAAGCGCGCATCCTGCGCGCTGGCGGAGATCTCTGGAGTCTTTAGGGTCCGTGGAGCGGCGCTCAAATCCCCGGCAGTTGATATCTATTGGCGCACTGGTGCATCCGCAGCAGGGACGCTCCTGGCTGTGTACCATCCGTGATTTTTGCCAGGACGGTATGTTGCTGGTGGGTTCCAGCGGCCCGCGGTCACTGAAGGCGACTGGTGCCAACCACCAGCCTGGCGACCTGATCCACCTGCACTTCTCGGTACCGACCCGCACTGGCGAACAACATCTGCGTCTCGAAGCCAGCATTGCTCGCCTGCTTAGTGATGGTCGGGGCATGGGTGTGCGCCTCAACGTGCCAATGAAGCCCAGTCAGTTCGATTTGTTGATGGACTTTGCGATAGCCGCCGGAATGGCGTCGGGTGGGGCGTCCGGCGGCAGTCAGCAGGCGACAGCGGAGCCGGCGGTACCGGCCGGTGCCGGCGCGGCCGCTGAACGCCCCTCGTCCATTGAACGGGCCGCCAGCAGGACTGCCGCACCGCGCAAGCGGTCGCCAGCACAGGCTGGTGCGGGTGCCGAAGTGTCCGGCTTGCAGGATGAGCCTGAGCTGCGCGATGCGCGGATTGATGCAGGCCAGTCAGCGGCACTGCGCGAAAAGCTGCTCAAACAGACCGCTCGCAGCCTGCAGAAGATCATGGTCGGGTTTCTGGAACGCTGTGAACGTGAACTGCTGGTCCGGGCGCGTGACGCTGGCACCAATGCCCGCCAGATGATGTATTTTGAGGGCCTGGACCAGCTTGAAAAATTGCGCGACAAGCTGGCTGAGCGCTTTCAGAGTGGTGTGCTGGCGCAGATTCGCAAAGTCTCCGACCCTGAGCAGATATTGGCGCAGCGCCGACGCCGCGAAACGGGCGACAGCAAGCGGCTGAAACTGGTCGATACCGATGAGTTTGAAGAGTGGCTGATGGCCGCTGACGTCATCTCCAAGGTCGAAGGCCGCTTCTCGGAACTGCTGTTCGATGCCCGCGCACAGCTTGGTCTGCTGGCCAAACCCTGGGGCCATAAGGACGTGGTCCCGATAGGCCCGTCGGTCATCGTCTGGGCCTTTGATGATGCGCTCGGAGAGATGTTCGATGTCCGTCGTGCCGTCAGGGCAGATATCTATCGTCAGTTCGAGCGGGCACTGCTGGCCGAGCTGGCGGAATTCTATCCGGCGCTGCTTGAGACTCTGCACGAAAGCCGCCTGTTTCCCCCGATTGAAGAACTGCGTCAGGCCATGCTGCAGCGAGACCCGGCGTCGCAGGATCAGGGTGACGCGGATCAGCAGCCACAGCCTGGTGCCACCGCGCCTGGGAATACATCAGCGCTGACGTCACCTGCCATGGCACCGAGTGTGCCGCGCAATCCCTTTATGCCGGCACCGAGCAGCAGTGCTGAAGTTTACAAGGCGGCCCGTGAGTTGCTCAGCCTGGGTCGACGTGCCCGCACCATACGCGGACAGGCTGAAGATGTACCGCTGGCACCGCCAGGTGCGGCACCGGAGCGTCGCTTTGATGCCGAGGACGTGCTGTCAGCCATTTCGGAAATAGAACGTGAAATCGGTGACGCGCCGCTGACTGACGAGCGCCTGAAGTCGCGCCTGGTTCAGGTGCTGAAGCAGAAGTATGGCGGCCGCAAGGCTTTCGGCGAGGACCTGTACGACACTTTGAACGTGATGGAGAACCTGGTCGAGTCCCTGGAGCAGGACCACTTCCTCACCGATGGCATCCGCTCGTGGATCAAGCGTCTGGAGCTGACGCTCAACAAGCTGGCCACCAAAGATCCCCAGTTCCTGACGCCGTCCGAGCAGGGTTCGCATGCGGCAATCGAGTTTCTGAAACTGCTGGCGCGTCTTGGTAAAAGTTGTGATGTGCGTTCAGGTATCGACCGGGACGTCGGGCAGAAGGTCGATGAACTGCTGCAGCGCGTCGTTCAGGAGTTCGATCGCAACCCCGATATCTTCTCCGAGGCCCTGAGCGAGATCACGCCGCTGGTCGAGCGCCAGTCTACGGCTTATCGCAGCAATGTAGAGCGCACGGTGCAGGCCAGTGAAGGCCAGCAGAAGCTGGCTCACGCCCGTCGCGCAGTGATAGAAGCTCTGGCACCCATGCTTGAAGGTCGCCAGGTGCCGGAGCTGTTGCTGCAGCTGCTGAATCCAGGTTGGCGCAACCTGATGGTGCACAACCACCTCCGCTTCGGGCCCGAAAGTCACGAGTGGCAGGATGCGCTGCTGCTTGCTGAACAGCTGCTGGCGCATCTGGAGCGGCGCGCTGATACCGATGATCCTTCCTTTCTGGAGCCGGAGCAGCTGCTCAAACGTGTCGTCAGTGGTCTGAACAGCATTTCCTTTGAGCCGGGCAAGCGTACGCCGTTGGTGATGGCTCTGTCGGATGCCATTGTCGGCGACACTGCCGGCAATCGTGCTGAAGTTCAGCTTGTTGATGTGCCTGCCGGTGGTGCCGCTGCAGCGCTCGGTCTGAAAGGCCTGTTGCCGGAAACGGATCCGGATCTGGAAACCGGCAACGAGGAAGCCCGCAAGAGCTTCCGCAAGGCGGTAGACCGTGCGCGGCGTATCAATGTTGGTGAGTGGCTGGCCATGACAGATGCTCAAGGCCGGCCGCTTATCCTGACGATAGCCTTTGTCGGAGATGAAGGCAGCAATTTTGTTTTGGTCAATCGAAAGGGCGTCAAGTCGAAGGAGCTGCCATTGAAAGAAATGGCGGAGGGCTTGTTCGAAGGTCACATCACGTTGCTGGATGACTTTGACCTGCCGTTGATGGAGCGCGCTTCGCAACGGATGCTGCAGAATCTCCACAACCAGCTGACCTGGCAGGCCACACATGACGATATGACCGGCCTGTACAATCGCAAGGAGTTCGAGCGCCTGCTCGGCAGCGCGATCCAGACAGCCAGGCACGGGGCGCGCCAGCACGCGTTGATGTATGTCGATCTCGACCAGTTCAAGATCATCAATAACGCCGCTGGACACAAGGCTGGCGATGAACTGTTGCGCCTGGTCGGTGAGCGAATCGCCAATGGCTTGCAGGCAGAGGGTGGCCGGGTTGCGCGGCTTGGCGGTGATGAGTTCGGTGTACTGTTACCCAACATTGAGACCCGGCATGCGCGGGATCTGGCTGAAGAGACGCTGGAACTGGTCCGTGGCGAGCGATTTGAATGGTCAGAGCATAAGTTTTCGCTGAGCGCCAGTGTCGGCCTGGCCTTCATTGATGAAGGCAGCACAGATGTGGATACGCTGATGAGCAATGTCGACCAGGCCTGTTATGCGGCCAAGGATGCCGGCCGAAACCGCGTGCAGGAGTTTGAGCCCGGTGATGCGAGGATGATGCGTCGGCACGGCGTTATGGAGTGGGTGACACAACTCGATCAGGCGTTGGCCGATAACCGTCTGGTTCTGAATTGCCAGCGTATCGCACCCATCGATGCTGCAAGCAAGGACGGGGTGCACTATGAAATTCTGTTGACCATGCGCGACGAGCTGGGTGATCTGATGCCGCCCAGCGAGTTCATCATGGCGGCGGAAACCTACAATCGTGTCACCCTGGTCGACCGTTGGGTTGTTGAGCGCGTATTTGACTGGATGGCGGAGCACCGGTCGGAGCTTGATGACGTTGGTGGCTTTGCAATTAACGTCTCCGGGCATTCGATCAATGATGAAACTTTCTCGGATTTCGTGCTGGCGCAATTTTCCCGCACCAAGGTGCCGACATCCAAAGTCTGTTTTGAGATTACCGAGACGGCTGCGATCGCCAATCTCGACAATGCCCGGGATTTCATGAACCGCATGCGCATCATCGGCTGCCGCTTCTCGCTGGATGACTTCGGCACCGGTTTGTCTTCGTACTCCTACCTGCGAAACCTGCCGGTAGATTTCGTCAAGATCGACGGTGTCTTCGTGCGTGAGCTGGCAACCAATCCGGATGACTATGCGGTGGTCCGCTCAATCAACGAGATTGGGCACTGCATGGGTAAGAAGACCATTGCTGAGTTCGTGGAGTCGAAAGAGATACTGGCGCAGCTGGCCGAGATCGGTGTGGACTTTGCGCAGGGGTTCGGCATCGAAAAGCCGGTGCCGCTGGAAGACCTGCAGATCAGCTGAGCGCCTGCTTTGGCGCACGTGCTTTTGGCGCGTGAGGGCTGTCGTTCAGTCTTCCTCACCCAGCAGCAGCTTTTCCAGCAGCGCTTTTTGTGAGTGCAACCGGTTGCCGGCTTCTGCCCAGACAACGGACCTCGGATCATCCAGCATGTCCTCACTGACCTCTTCCCCACGATGCGCGGGCAGGCAGTGCATGAACAAGGCGTCGGGATTGGCGAGGTCGAGCAGATCTGGCGTGATCTGATAGTGCGCGAAAGACTCGCGACGTTTCTGCTGTTCTTCCTCATGGCCCATCGATGACCAGACATCGGTCACTACCAGGTCGGATTCGCGTACGGCTTCCTCGGGACTGTCGACCAGCGATACCAGGTTGGTGGATTGCACGATCTTCGAGTCGGGCTCAAAGCCCTTGGGGCAGGCCACCCGCAGCTGGAACCCGAACTGGCGGGCAGCGTTGATGTACGAATGGCACATGTTGTAACCATCGCCGACAAAGGCGACCTGACGACCGGCAATGTCGCCGCGATGCTCGACAAAGGTCTGCATGTCTGCAAGCAATTGGCACGGGTGATACCGCGCCGTCATGGCATTGATGACGGGGATGGTGGCGTACTGCGCCAGTGTCTCGACATCCTTGTGTGCCGTCGTGCGCACCATGATGACATCGACCATCTCCGACAGCACCCGCGCCGTGTCCTGAATGGGTTCACCCCGGCCAAGTTGGGAGTCGGACGGACTCAGAAAGATGGCGTGGCCGCCGAGCTGCTGCATGCCGGCC
>SKXG01000050.1 GCA_007128525.1 Pseudomonadales bacterium
CGATGCCCATGAAGTGGTCGGCAAGTGCGTAAGCTATGCACTGTCCAAAGGCGTCAGCCTCGAGGCGCTGACGCTTGAAGAGTTGCAGCAGTTCAGCCAAACGATTGGCGCCGATGTGTTTGATGTGCTGACCCTTGATGGCTCGGTCGCGGCACGCAATCACATCGGCGGCACCGCGCCGGATCAGGTTCGCGCCGCCGTGCGCCGCGGCCGCGACCGGATCTGACCGCAACGGAAGCCAAAGCGTATGTCGAGACTGCTCCAGATAACCGCCCTGGCACTGACGCTGAGCCTGACGGTGGCCACTTGCGGCCAGAAAGGCCCGTTAGAGCTGCCCGAGCCGGACGATGCCCAGATGCACAGCAGCCACCTCCTCACCCAAACAGATTGGAGCTAACGGCATGCAGCATGCCTTCGAGCGGCGTGACGATACGCTGTGGATCGAGCAGCTTTCCCTGCCGGCACTCGCGGAGCGCTTTGGCACGCCGTTGTATGTCTACTCGCAGGCGCACCTCACGCAGCAGTTTCAGGCCCTGACCGACGCGCTCAAGCCACAGCCACACCTGATCTGTTATGCCGTCAAGGCCAACTCGAGCCTGGGCGTGCTGCGCCTGTTTGCCGACCTCGGGTCCGGCTTCGACATCGTATCCGGCGGCGAACTCGAGCGCGTGATTGGGGCCGGTGGCGACCCGGAAAAAGTGGTGTTCTCGGGGGTCGGCAAGTCGGCCGCCGAAATCGACTTTGCACTCAAGCTCGGCATTCACTGCTTCAATGTCGAGAGCGAAGCCGAACTCGACCGCTTGTCGGAGCGGGCCGGCAGACTGCAGGTTCGGGCACCGGTATCGGTGCGCGTGAACCCGAACATCGATGCCCAGACGCATCCGTATATCTCTACCGGGCTGCGCCACAACAAGTTTGGTGTGGCGCAGGTCCATGCTCTTAACCTGTACCGGCAAATTGAGAACTCGCCCTGGCTGGAAGCCCGCGGACTGGACTGTCATATCGGGTCACTGATCATGACGCCGGGGCCATTGATCGAGGCATTGGACAACCTGCTGGGACTGGCCGAGTCACTGGCTGCTGACGGCATCGAACTCGATCATCTGGACCTCGGCGGCGGCTTTGGCGTGCCGTACCACGATGAAGCGCCGTTCGAACTGCAGCAGTACGCCGATGCCATCAAAGACCGGCTGGGCAACAGCAACCTCAAACTCGTACTCGAACCCGGCCGTTTTCTGGTCGCCAATGGCGGCGTGCTGCTGACGCGTGTGGAGTACCTGAAGCCAGCCCCGGATGCCGATGGCCGCAATTTCGCGGTGGTGGATGCGGCGATGAATGACCTGATCCGGCCTACGCTGTATCAGGCCTGGCACGGCATCGAGCCGGTGGTGCAGCACGCCGATATTGCGCCGCTGGCCTGGGACATCGTCGGACCGGTCTGCGAGAGCGGCGATTTTCTCGGCCATGACCGACAGCTGGCACTGGCGCCGGACGACCTGCTGGTGGTGGCCTCGGCTGGCGCTTACGGCTTCGTTCAAAGCTCGAACTACAACAGCCGGAACCGGGCAGCCGAGGTGCTGGTCAACGGTGATCAGGTCAGCATTATCCGTCAGCGTGAAACCATCAGCGACCAGCTGGCACTGGAACAGCTCGCGCCCTGGCAACGTTAATCGGCTGCGTTGGCTGGTCGCGTTGACTGGCCACGCAGACGGTCCCGCTGACTGTCCAAGGTGAAAAGGGGCTGAGGCCAGCCATGCAAATGGGCATTTCATCAGGCAACAGGTAAGCTTCGCGCCATGCGCCTGAAGTTCAGCAAAATGCACGGTCTGGGCAACGACTTCATGGTCCTGGACCTGGTAACACAACACCTGGATCTGGACCCCGAGCTGATTAGCGCCTGGGGTGACCGGCATACGGGTGTGGGTTTTGACCAGTTGCTGGCCGTGCTGCCGCCAGAGAACCCGGATATGGACTTCCAGTACCGGATCTTCAATGCCGACGGCAGCGAGGCCCAGCAATGCGGCAACGGTCTGCGCTGTTTCGCGCGGTTTGTCGCCGACAACCAGCTCAGCCCCAAAGAGACGCTGCGTATCGAATCCCTGGCAGGCGCCCTGTGGACGCGCCACATCGATCGTGATCAGGTTGAGGTCGGCATGGGGGTGCCGGTGACTGAGCCGCAGCGGATTCCACTGATCAGCGAAGCGCCCGGCCCGACCCACGAGTTTGAGGTGGATGGCGAGCGCATCGAGCTGACGGCTGTGTCCATGGGCAATCCACATGGGGTGCTGTTCGTGGATAATGTGCAGATGGCCGACGTGAGCGGTCTGGGCCCGCGGCTGGAACGCCATGAGCGCTTTCCGGAACGGGCCAACATCGGCTTCTGCCAGGTGGTGGATCCGGGTTTCGCACGGCTGCGGGTGTTTGAACGCGGGGTTGGCGAAACCCGGGCCTGCGGCACCGGCGCCTGCGCTGCTGTCGTGGCCGGGCGCCTGCTCGGCAAATTCAATCAACGGGTCAAGGTCTCACTGCCCGGCGGTAAACTGCGCATCTACTGGCCGGGACCGGGCGAAGAACTGACCATGACGGGACCGGCAACGCTGGTCTATGAAGGGGTAATCCTGATATGAGCAATGCTCAGGCTGCAGCCATGCTGCTCGATGACGAAACCGTGATGCGTTATTTGCGCGACCACACGGACTTCTTCCAGCGCCACCCGGAGCTGGTTTCGGAACTCGAGCTGCCGCATGAGTCGGGCAGCGCGGTGTCGCTGGTCGAGCGCCAGGTGGCCTTGCTGCGCGACCGCAACATCGAGCTGCGCAAGCGGCTTGGCACATTGCTGCAGGCCGCCGAAGAAAACGATGCCCTGTTTACCAAAACCCGGGCGCTGACCCTGGCCCTGCTTGATGCCGGCAGTCTCGACGACCTCGATACCGCGCTCAGGGCGCAGTTTCTGGAAGGTTTTGGCGCCGATTTCGTCAGCTGCTACTTCAGTGGCAATGACGCACTGCGCGGCTGCGGCTGCCTGCACCTGCGGCCTTCGCCGGAAGACTTCCCATTGCTGCAGATGACTGCCAGCAAGTCGCTGTACTGCGGCTCGCTGCGCGCTGAAGAGATGGCGGCCATCTTCGGTGCCGAAGCCGGCTCACCCGGTTCGGCCGTCCTGATTCACTTCGAGACCCCGGCCCGTTCCGAAGGCGCACCACTCAGTGGCCTGCTGGCGATTGGCAGCCTGCAGCCGGAGCGCTTTACGCCGGAAATGGGCACGCTTTTCGTCAGCCACATCGGTGAAGTGCTCGGCCGAACGCTGCAGCGCGTACTCGGGCAGCGGGCGTCCGCATGAGCGAAACCCCGGATCCGGCACTGCCGGCGGGGGTTGCCGGATTTCTTGACCTGCTGCGCGCCGGACGCGGCTATTCTGCGCACACGATCGCTGCCTACCGCCGCGACCTGGTTCGTGCCGCCGACGTCCTGGGCCGCGACGACCTGACCAAAGTCAGCCCCTATGAAGTGCGCGCCCTGGTGGCCCGGCTGCACAGCCAGGGGCTGGGAACGCGCAGCATACGACGGGTGCTGTCGGCCCTGCGCACCTACTTTGCCGAGGCCGTAAAGCAGGGGCAGATGGCAAGCAACCCGGCGCTCGGCGTGCGTGCCCCCAAGACACAGCGCAAGCTGCCCAAAGCCCTGGATGCCGACCAGGCCGCACAGCTAATGGCCTTCTTTCCGGACAGCGCGCTGTTGCGTCGCGATCGCGCCTTGCTGGAACTGTTGTACGGCAGCGGTCTGCGGCTGTCGGAGCTGGTTGGCATTCGGCTGCAGGATATTGATCTGCAGGATGGCTTTGTTCGCGTCACCGGCAAGGGCAACAAGACCCGTATCGTGCCGCTGGGTCAACCCTGCATCGAGTCGCTGCGCGCCTATCTCGCCGATGCGCCCGAGCGCCAGGCCGAGCCCGCTGCACCGCTGTTTCCGGGGCGGGGCAGCAAACCGCTGTCGCAGCGCAATGTACAGCTGCGGCTGAAGAAACTGGCCACGCTGCAGTTGGGGACCGATGCTGTCCATCCGCACATGCTGCGGCACAGCTTTGCCAGCCACCTGCTGGAATCGAGTGGCGATTTGCGCGCCATTCAGGAACTGCTCGGTCATGCCAGCCTGGCGACGACGCAGATCTACACCCACCTCGATTTTCAGCAGCTGGCCAAGGTTTACGACAGTGCCCATCCGCGGGCGCATCGCAGCGCAGCGTCTCCGGATGACCGGAGCTCGGATCCGTGAGCCGCTCAGGCCGTCTGCAGGTGATCTGTTTTGATCTCGACAACACGCTGTGGGACAGCCACAGCGTGATCGTCAATGCCGAACGTCTGCTTGGTGACTGGCTGCGTGAACACAGCCCGGAAGTGGGCGCCCGCTATGGCACCGACAGCTGGCGGGCACTGCGGCGTACCGTGCTGGCCGAACAGCCGGAGATCGGCCACGATGTGACACGCTTTCGTCTGGCCATGCTGGAACGCGCCTTCAGCGACGCCGGTTACCCGCCTGCAGAAGGCCGCCGTCTGGCCGCTGAAGCCTTTGCCGTCTTTATTGAAGCACGCCACCAGGTGCGCCTTTATGAAGGCGTCAGGGAAACGCTGGAAGCACTGCGGGCGAATTATCAGCTCGGCACGCTGACCAATGGCAATGCCGACATCGCGCGCCTGGGTTTGACCGATCTGTTCAGTTTCTGGTTCAGCGCCGGCGATGTCGGCGCCAGCAAGCCGGCGCCAGCAATCTTTCAGGCGGCGATGGCCCACACCGGCACCGACGCCCGGAGCCTGATCCACGTCGGCGACAACCCGCGTGACGATGTCGAGGGTGCCCGGCGCATCGGCCTGGACTGCATCTGGGTCAATCCTGACGATGCCGAGTTTCCCGACATCTATCTGCCGCCAACTGCGACCATCCGGCATGTCCGGGAGCTGCCCGCGCTGATCGAAAAACTCAAGCACTGAACCGCCGGCCGTGGCCGGGAACGGATCAGCCTCGCGGCGGCCAGGGAATAAGAGACGGCGTACGCGCCACATAGGCCTGATATTCCGGATCCTGCCCCCAGCGGCGGCGACCCCGGGCTTCCAGCAAAGGGATGCCGCTGATTCGCGTCAGCAACAGGATCACGAACAGTGGCGAGGCAATGGTCACCCACTGCCAGCCCGACAGTACCGGCACCGCAATCAGGAAGATGCCAATCCACAGCATGATCTCCCCGAAGTAATTCGGATGCCGGGACCAGGCCCAGAGCCCGGTGGTGATAAAGCGCCCTTCGTTGGCCGGGTCGGCGCGGAAGCTGCGCTTCTGGCGATCCGCCACCACCTCGATGACAAAACCAGCGGCAAACACGAGCATGCCCAGCAACGCGATGGTTTCCATCGGCTGGCGCTGCACGGCGGTCATGGCCGCCAACGCCGCGGACAGCGTCAGGAAGACCCACAGACCCTGCAGGTTCCACACCATGAAAAAGCGCGGCAGTGAGGGTTTGAGCGCATCGAAACGTCCGTCCGAGCCATCCTGCTTGACCCGCATAAACAAAAAGCTGCCCAGGCGCATGGCCCAGACGGCCACCAGTGCGCCGAGCAGCAGCGTGCGGGTATCCAGCGGTTCAACCACCATCAGCACCAGGATCACCAGCGTCAGATAGGTCAGCGAGCCGGTCAGGTCAAAGTAATGTTCGGTCTGCGCCAGATAGGACGGAATGAAAACCAGCCACTGAATGCCGAAGGCCACCAGACCACAGAGTGCAAACAGCGGCCAGCTGCCGACAACAACACTGTGCTGCGAGCCAGCCCAAGCCAGACCGGCGGCCACCAGCCAGGTTGCCACAATGGCGAGCAGCGCCTGTATTCCGGCCTTGTCCATGCATCTCTCCTGTTGTTCGGCGCGAGTGTTCGGCGCGAGCAGGCACAGTGAAGCAAAGTTCAGCGCACCTCACCAGTCTTGGCGCGCGGGTTCAGCGGCGCGGCAGCACGGCGCCCGGCGCCCAGGTCGCATGGGTGCCACTGGAAATGCGATGCGGCAGCAGAATGCGACAGACCGGGCCGGCTTCGATGTCCTGCGCATCAATCACCACACACTCCGAGCGGTTCTCGTTCATGTCGGTGATGAAGCTGATCAGATAGCCCGCATCTTCGGCATGAGGCGACTCCGACCACTGGCGCGGCGCAAAAGGTGCTTCGCTGCCGTAGCGGCCGGGGCCAAACGGCAGTGACCAGCTGCGCCCGGTGTCCAGATCGTGCTTGACCAGACCATTGAACAGAAACCAGCCCGGTTCGGTCGTCGTGGAGTACAGGTAGCGCTGTCGGGTACCCGCGGTAATCGGGTTGAAGCTGCCGAACTCCAGCACCCGGTCGTCAAGATGCGTTTCCTGCACTTTGCCGGTGCGCATGTTGAAGCGCCAGCGATGCAGTTTTGACTGAAAGGAATGCTCATCGATATTGGACAGCAATCGCCCCATACGCGGATCGGGATGATCGGTGGGCAGGCCCTTCGGCGACGGGTTGTCCTGGAAATAGCCGTCCAGAACGATCTCATCGCCATCTTCATAGGCGTTCATCCAGTGCAGCACGTAAGTCGGCGCCGCCTCGAACCAACGGATCTGCTCAGGGGTGCCATAACGCGGCACGATCGCAAAGCGTGTGGGCAGATCGCGATAGAAGCGTGGGGCATGCTGGCCCTGCTTCAGAATTTCCGGATCCCAGAACAGCGGCAGGTCGGCAAAGATCGAGTAGTTGCGGGTAAAGGCCATGTCATGCGGCAGTCGCGGCCCGGGCAACTCGATCGGGATATAGTGCTTCAGGCGGTTGTCGGCACCCACCACCCCATAGTGCATATAGGGCGCCTGTTTGCTGTAATTGAAGAACAACAGCTCACCGGTGGACTCATCGACTTTGGGATGGGCAGAGATACCCGCCTCAGGCACCCAGCCTTCCGTCCCCAGCGTCTCCAGCGTATGGGGGTCGAGCCGGTAACCTTCACCGCACTGATAGAAAGTGCTGAGCACCTGCCCCGCATGCACGACTACATCGGTCGAAGACGCATCCTTGACGCTGCCATGTGCGCCCCAGCCGGGCCGTTCGGACAGGCGTGGATCTTCCGCAATGCCGGCCCAGAGTGCACGGCCGGCGGCCTGCTCCGCAGCAAAGGCTTTGGTGCGCACGAAGCGGTTGCGATAGACCGCCTGCCCATTACGGAAGCTCATGGCGTGGATCATGCCGTCGCCGTCGAAGGGGTGATACAAGCCGATGGGTTCGTGCAGGGGGTTTTCGGTGTTGCGAAAGTAGGTGCCGTCGAGGACTTGCGGGATCTCACCAATCACCGTCAGCGCCTCGGCATCACACTCTTCGAACAACGGCGTCCAGGCCCCGCTCAGATACGGATGGCTATCTGACTGCAGGCTGTGCGGCACGGTCTGACGGTGAATCTTGGCCATGGTGACTCCTGGTGCGCTGGCTGGTGGCCTGCTGAAATTGTAACTTGCATAATAAGACGTTATTCAGCAAGAATAGCGAACCAGGGCGTTTGATAAAAGTCATATTTGCCATCTCCTGCCCCAGCGGCGAAACCCGACAACCCAAACCCTAAGGGGGAGGCCCCATGTCCGAACCGGTCTTTATCCTCGGCGGCACCCAGAGCGACTTCGCGCGCAACTGGACGCGGGACAACCAGTCGCTGTTCGACCTGATCTCGGAGACCACGCTCAGCGCACTCGACGAGACCGGCATTGCAGCAGCCGACGTCGAAGCCCTGCACATCGGCAACTTCGCCGGCGAGCTGTTCTGCGGCCAGGGCCTGCTCGGGGGCATGATGGGGCACGTCCATCCGGACTTTGAGGGCCGGCCCAGCGCCCGCCATGAGGCCGCCTGCGCCTCGGGCTCGATGGCCATACTGGCCAGTATGTCCGACATCCTGGCCGGACACTATGGCCTTGTTGGCGTGGTCGGCGTCGAGATGATGCGCAACGTGCCCGGCCAGACAGCCGCCGAGAACCTAGGCGCCGCGGCCTGGGTCGGCCGCGAAGCGCAAGGGGCACGCTATGTCTGGCCCGCCATGTTCTCGGATCTGGCCCAGGCCTATGACCAGCGCTATGGCCTGGACGCGAGCCACCTGGCCGAGATTTCCCGCAAGAACTTCGCCAATGCCAAGCGCAATCCGCTGGCGCAGTCGCGCAACTGGTCCCACACCGACGCCAGCTTTTCCCGCACCGACGACGAGGCCAATCCGGTGGTCGAAGGCTGGATGCGCCGCAGCGATTGCGGTCAGGTGACCGACGGC
This sequence comes from Pseudomonadales bacterium, assembly GCA_007128525.1. Lineage (GTDB taxonomy): Bacteria > Pseudomonadota > Gammaproteobacteria > Pseudomonadales > Azotimanducaceae > SKXG01. The sequence goes on from SKXG01000050.1 coordinate 8,299, forward strand.
GCCGCCGTGATCTTTCTGGCCTCACGCGCCGCTGCCGAGGCCTGGGCCAACGCCCACAAGGTGCCGATCGAGACCATTCCACGCATCAAGGGCTGGGGCCACACGACGGCACCGCTGCTGATGCAGACCAAGCTTGAGGCCAGCGCGCGGGACGGCGGCTACATCTTCCCGTGGGTGCGGCGCGCCATTGTCGATGCCTATCAGCGCGCCAACATTGCCGGCCCGGAACAGCTTGACGGCATTGAGACCCACGACTGCTTTTCCATAACCGAGTACATGGCGCTGGAGCACTTCGGCCTGACAGCACCGGGCGAGGGCTGGCAGGCGGTCGA
>SKXG01000146.1 GCA_007128525.1 Pseudomonadales bacterium
AAGGCCAGAAATGACGCCCTTGCTGCTGACTTCCGGGCCCGAGAATCAGAATACCGGGCATCGGTTGCAGCACAGGAAAATGAAGCCAAGAGTGTTTTTCTGGCAACCATGAGCCACGAAATCCGCACGCCCATGAATGGCGTGCTGGGCATGGCGGAACTCCTGCAGAGCACCAGCCTTGATGAGCAACAACGGTATTACATCGCCACTCTGAAGCGCTCTGGTGAAGCGCTGATGAGCATACTTAATGATGTGCTCGACTACTCCAAGGCAGCTGCCGGCCATATGGAGCTGGAGGTTGTGGAGGTTGACCTGCTCGAAATCCTCGACGACCTGCAACTGCTCTATAAGGATCACCTGCAGCGCAAGTCGATCGACTTCTATGTCTTTCTGGACCCATCAGTACCGCTGCGTTTCAAGTCCGATCCGACACGGCTGAAGCAGATTCTAGGCAACCTGCTCGCCAACGCCATCAAGTTCACGGTCACTGGTGAGATCAGCATCAGCGTCAGCGCCGAACCCACCAGGCAAGGCCAGTTGAACTTCCAGGTGCAGGACACCGGCATCGGGATTGCGCGCGAAGATCTGGATCAACTCTTCCAGCGTTTCCGTCAGGCTGACTCCTCAATCAGCCGCAAGTACGGCGGCACAGGGTTGGGGCTCGCCATCTGCAAGCATCTGACGGAATTGCTAGGTGGCAGCATCAGCGTCGACAGTACACCGGGACGTGGCTCAAAGTTCAGCTTCAGCGTGCTGGTAGAATCGGCAGACAGCCAGCTGCCGGTACTGTCAGACCGCAGGCTGCTGCTGCTGACCGATGACCTCAAGCTCGCGCAATCGCTGACCCAGTTTTCACAACGTTTCGATGTTCCTGTGTTGCAGTTTGATGACCCGGATGAGCTGCTCGACACCGAACTGAACAGCACTGATCTGCTGATACTGGATGAGTCCAGTATCGAAGGCGTCGAGGATGAGCTGCGCCACGCCTTCCCGAGAGCGCGGCTGATCACCAATGACGGCAGCGACCGGATGGCGGTTGGCCGGCCCTTCCAGTTTCGAAAGATTCTGACGTTGATGGAACAGGCCGCCAGCGCCGACGTGCAGACAGGGGAGGACGATCAGCCCTTGCAGGACATCAACCTTCTGGTGGCCGAAGACAACGCCACCAACCGCCTGGTGGTGGGCAAGCTGCTCAGCAATTGGGGCGCCACAGTCCACTTTGCCGAAGATGGCCAGGAAGCCATAGAGCTGATGGCCAGCAACGGCAACGACATTGATGCCGTATTGATGGACTGCGAAATGCCCAACGTCGATGGCTACGCCGCCACGCGGCAGATCCTGAAACTGAACCCGCACCGCAGTTTGCCCATCATCGCCCTGACCGCCCATGCAATGCCCGAGTTCCGACGTCAGGCCGAAGAAGCTGGCATGACAGACTATGTCACCAAGCCGATCGACAAGGCGCAATTGCTGCAGGCACTGCAGACGGGGCTTGCCGTAAGCGATGCTCGAAAAGCCGGCTAGAACAGCGTCATTTGCTCGCCCTCTCCCGGCCTTCGAAACAGGTCAGTCCGCAATTCCGGTAAGCTCGCGTCGAGCAGACCCTGCTTCGCCAAAGCACGCCGGAAGCGCTGCGCCAGAAATTCTGCAAAGGGGCCAGAACCGCGCATCCTCGAGCCGAATTCCGGATCGTTATCCCGCCCACCGCGCATATCGCGCAGGCGCGACATGACGTGTTCGGCCTGCAGCGGAAAGTGCGTTCCCAGCCAATCCTGAAACAGGTCTTTGACTTCATGCGGCAGACGCAACAGCACGTAGTTGATGCTCTGTGCCCCAGCCCCGGCAGCACGCTCGACCAGACGCTCCAGCTCATGATCGGTCAGCACCGGGATAACTGGCGCGATCATGGCCCCGACCGGAACGCCAGCTTCACGCAACGCCCGGATCACCTGCAGACGCCGCGCCGGGCCGGCTGCGCGCGGCTCAAGCCTGGCCTTCAGGCTGAGATCCAGCGTCGTGACACTGACCATGACCTGGACAAGATTCTGCGCCGCCAGCGCCTGTAACAGATCCAGATCTCTCAGGATCAGCGCCCCCTTGGTGACCAAGGTCACCGGGTGCCGATAGGCCAGCATCTGCTCCAGAATCGTCCGCGTGATCCGCAATGACTTCTCGGCTGGCTGATAAGCATCCGTGTTGGCGCCGAGCGCCAGTGGGCGGCACTGGTAGCCCGGCTTGTCAAAGGCCTTGCGCAGCAGGGCCACGACATTGGTCTTGTAGAAAATCTGCGTTTCAAAATCGAGGCCTGGTGAGAGGTCCAGATAGGAGTGGCTGGGCCGGGCGAAACAGTACACGCAGCCGTGCTCACAGCCTTTGTACGGATTGATCGATCGGTCGAATGGTATGTCCGGTGAATTGTTTCGACTGATCAGGGTCTTGCTGGTGTCCGGCAGCAGCTCTGTTTGCCGTGACACCTGCGGCACTTCGTCTTCATCAGACCATGTCTGTTCAGAACGATCCACCCAGCGCAATGTCAGACGGCCGGCCGGGTTTGCCGCCAGCCCGCGGCTGCGCAGTCGCTCGGTGTCAGGACTGCGTTGTTCTGCCAGCAACCGTTGTTGCAGGTCGGCTGTCGAAGGCGACACGGGTATCGTCACGGTATTAACCTATGAACACTTAAAGACTGTATATTTATACAGTATTCCGGTCCTGGTCAGAACACAAGCCTGCGGGTTTCGGCTGCCGGACATTCCGCTAGAATGGGCGGCCGTCGTTGCACCCGGGATCAAAGCCCGGCTGGGCTGGTCTGACATAACCACAGCGTCGGTGAATCAAAACAGAAAGACCACAGACTGGATCGGGGAAGGACATTGCGGACCGCACAGCTCAGTTGTATTTGCTTTATCACGACCCTTGCCGGCTGTGCGTTCCTGGCGCCGCCACCAGAGCCTGATCCGGGTCCTGATCCGATGTTGCTCCAGATGGCCGGCCAGTTGACCCTGCTGCAGCAGGAATTTGACCTCCTCGACGCTCAGCTCCGTCACATCCACGGCACGCAGGAACAGCTCACACATCAGGTCGACCTGAGCAACGACAGCGCCGACATGCTGATGGCCCGCCTTGAAGCTCTGCCAGACGAGCTGCGGTCCCTGTGCCCGGTACCACTTGCTCAGAGCCCCATTCAGTGTCCACCGCAGCAGGTGCAGCGGGTCATGATTCAGGACAACAAGATGGTTGTTGGCGAGCGGGAACGCGTCTGGCTGCAGCCGCCCGGCCTGAGCCTTACTGCGCGGATCGACAGCAGCTCGGCCAGCAATTCGCTACTCGTCGAGACGCTGGTGGAATTCGAGCGCGACGGCGAGCAGTGGGTGCGCTTTAGGGTGCGCCAACCGGATCATGTCGGTCAGAATGGCGATATGACAGACAATGGCGATGGCGACACCGGCCGGGAAGTCGAGCGCCCCATTTTGCGTCACCTCCGCGCTCAGGGCAGCGGCCCGAGGCGACCTTTGGTTACGCTGTCAGTCCGGATTGGCGACGTCGACAGCAACTTTGAATTTATCCTGACAGACCGCTCAGCCAGCGACCATCAGGCCGTACTGGGTCGCAACTTCCTTACCGGACTGGCCCTGGTGGATGTCAGCGAGCAGTTCATCCAGCCGCCATTCCGACCGCGCTCCACCTCCGATTCGGACGGTCCTTGATGCAGCCTCGCTGGCCATTTCTGGTTTTTATCGGCCTGCTAATCCTGGCAGGCATCAGCACTGCAGCATTCCGTCACCAGTCCTATGGCGTGCCGTTGCTGCCCGGCCAGCAACACACTGTCTGGCAGGTTGAAGCCCGAATCACCTACAACGCACGCAACGGCCCGGCCCAGGTGCTGCTGACGCTGCCGCCTGAACAAAGTGGATATCGCCTGATTGGTGAGCGCTCGGCCAGCACCGGATATGGCTTTGTTGTCTCTGAACCCGGCACCGGACAGCGCCTGGCACACTGGTCGAAGCGCGATGCCCGTGGTGAGCAGCTGCTTTACTACGAACTGGAATTGATGCAGGACGCCTCACGCCAGGTGGAGCAGGCTGCACCAGGACCGGTGCCACTCATCGAGTGGGAAGAACCCTACCGCACTGCAGCTCTGGACATCCTGAGCCGCGTCATGCCGCAGTCAGCTGACGAATTCACATTGGCGCAGCAGCTGGTGCTGGAAATCGGGACAGTGCCGCGCGACCAGAGCCTGGCGCTGCTGCTCAGCCAGTACTCACTGTCCAATGTGTTTGCCGACCTGCTGTCCCAGGCCAACGTACCGGCTCGTCGTGTTCAGGCGCTGCTGCTCGAAGATGGCCGGCGGCGCCAGTCGCTCACCAACCTGGTACAGGTCTGGACGGGCGATCAATGGCGCCTGTTCCATCCGACCACCGGGCCGATCCCGGCCAGCGCGCGCTATCTGCTCTGGCAAACGGACACACCCGCGGTACTGGAAGTCGTCGGTGGTACAGGCAGCAGCATCAGCTTTTCGGTTATCAGCCATACCCGTCCCAGCCTGGAACTGGCGCAGGACCGGGCCAGGCAGGCCAGCACTGGCCTGTCGCTGTACAGCCTGCCAGTGGAGGAACAGAGCCTGTTCAAGCTGGTCATGCTTTTGCCTTTTGGCGCACTGGTGACGGTGTTCATGCGGGTGATGATCGGCGTACAGACTTCCGGCACCTTCATGCCGGTATTGCTGGCGCTGGCATTTCTGCAGACGGAACTGGCGCCCGGTCTGATCATACTGCTCTTTGTCGTAACACTGGGGCTGATGATCCGCTCCTACCTTTCGTCGCTGAACCTGTTACTTGTTGCGCGTATCGCCATACTGGTGCTGATCGTGATCGGCATCATGACGGTGGTCAGCGTGCTCAGCTATCAACTTGGCCTGATCCGAGGCCTGACGATCACATTCTTTCCGATGATCATCATCGCCTGGACCATCGAGCGCATGTCGATTGTCTGGGAGGAGAACGGGCCCTGGGAGGTGTTGATTCAGGGCTCAGGCAGTTTGTTTGTCGCGATCTCTGCCTATCTGGTGATGGACCAGGCCGTTACCAGGCACCTGGCCTTCAATTTCCCGGAGCTGCACCTGATAGTCCTGGCCTTGATCCTGCTGCTCGGCCGCTACACGGGGTACCGGCTCTCTGAGCTGCGCCGCTTTGCCAGCTTGTCGGAGCGTCACTGATGTGGCGCCAGATCCGTCCCTGGCTGGACCCGACCCAGTGGATCAGTCCGACCAGTCTGCATCAGCAGGGCATTCTGGGCATGAACAAGCGCAACGTTGCCTACGTGGCCCGTTACAACCCACGGGATCGCTATCCTCTGGTCGATGACAAACTGCAAACCAAGCTTGTCGCCGAGAAGGCGGGCGTGCCGGCACCGGCGCTGTTAACGCAAATCCGTACCCAGCACGAGATCGAAGCGATTGAACCCGTGCTGCAGGACTACGATGAATTTGTCATCAAGCCGGCGCAGGGCAGTGGCGGCAAAGGCATCCTGGTGATTACAGGGCGTGAGGACAATCGGCTGATCAAGAGTTCAGGCGCGCGGATTACAACCACTGATGTCAAACGGCATCTGTCCAATATCCTGAGCGGTCTGTACTCGCTGGGAGGCAAACCCGACGTCGCCATCGTCGAGACACTGATCCACGTTGACCCGGTGTTTGCCGAGCTCAGCTATGAAGGCGTACCGGACATCCGGCTGATCGTCTTCAAGGGGTTTCCCGTCATGGGCATGCTGCGCCTGGCAACCCATGCCAGCGACGGCAAAGCCAATCTGCACCAGGGTGCCGTCGGCGTCGGCCTGGACATTGGTACCGGACAGGGCATCAAAGCCGTGCAGTACAACCGTCCCATTGACCACCATCCAGACACGGGCGCGCACTTTACCGAAATTCAGGTCCCGCACTGGCGCAGGCTGCTGACCCTGGCCGCACGCTGCTACGACGTCACCCAACTGGGCTATCTGGGCGCCGACCTGGTGCTGGATGCCGACCATGGGCCGATGCTGCTGGAACTGAACGCCAGGCCCGGCTTGACCATTCAGATCGCCAATGTGCAGGGTATGCTGCCGCGACTGCGCCACCTCGAACAGATCGACAACCGCTATATGTCGGTTGAGCAACGGGTCGACTATGCCATCCAGCACTTCGCCCATGAGCTGATGGCATCGCGCATCAAGGCCGCTACGGCAATTACGCAGTCCACAAGGCAGGGGTCCGACCGGTACAATCCAGTCTGATCCAGCCGGCTCAGGCCCGGCCCACCCGGTTGCCAGTCCCTGACCGTTGCCAATGCGCCGACTGCCTGACCACGGCAGCATGGCCGCCACCATCAACACAGGACCTTGCATGACACTTGCAGACAAGACACGCGCAGACGCCGAACAGTTCGAACTCGCAGACGAACCCTACTACCTGCCGACGGCCGACGAAGTCGAAGTCTTCAACGCCGCCTATGAGGCGCGCCTGCCGATACTGCTGAAGGGCCCGACCGGCTGCGGCAAGACCCGCTTTGTCGAACACATGGCCTGGCACATCTATCGTGGCCAGGAGTCCCCACGCCGTCAGCTCGCCTCTCCGCTGATCACGGTCAGTTGCCATGAGGACCTGACCGCCACCGACCTGGTCGGGCGCTTCCTGCTACGCGGCGACGACACCATCTGGATGGATGGCCCGCTGACCCGCGCCGTCCGGAGCGGCGCCATCTGCTACCTGGACGAGGTCGTCGAAGCGCGCAAGGACACGACAGTGATCATTCACTCACTGACGGACCATCGCCGTTTTCTACCGATCGACAAGACGGCGGAGCTGCTGCACGCCCACCCAGACTTCCTGCTGGTGATCTCGTACAACCCGGGCTACCAGAGCCTGCTCAAGGACCTGAAACCCAGTACCCGGCAGCGTTTCGTCAGCATCGAGTTCGATTACCCGGACCTCGAATACGAAACCAGCATCGTGGCCCATGAGAGCGGGATCGATCAGGACCTGGCCGAAAAGCTGGCACTGATCGGCTCCAAAACCCGGCACCTGAAGGAGCAGGGTTTTGAAGAAGGCGTGAGCACCCGACTGCTGATCTACACCGGCCAGCTGATTGCACAGGGCATCGAGCCGCGTCGGGCCTGTGATATTGGTCTGGTACACGCCGTATCCGACGACCGCAGCGCCCAGCAGGCGGTGGCCGACATCGTGGACGTCATTCTGCCTTGAGCCTGACGGAGATCCATCGCTGGAATGCGCCGCCGGCCGACGACTCGGGCGATGTCACGGCGCATCTGCATGAAGTCGAACGACCACTGGCCCTGTTCGCACAAGGCATTGCCGGCACGTTCTTTCACATCAAGTCGGTTGCGGAATTCGATGGTGCTGGTTCTGGCGGCCAGGCACTGCATGACCGCGGCGTGCTCTACCTGCCGGAAGAAATCGACCGCTTCCACAGCCGCGCGTACAACCTCGGCACCTACAAACTGATGGCGCTGCATCAGCTCTGTCACCTGGAATTCGGCAGCTATGCCTTCGACATCAATGAAGCACGGCAGCGAATCCCGGCACTAGCCAACCGGGCAATGCCTCCAGCCGGCCTGACCGAGTCCGACTTTGACACCTTTTACCGCCATTTCCCGGCGCGCTGGCTGGTCCGGCATCTGTTCCACCTGCTCGAAGCCGCGCGCATCGACCAGCGCATGCTGGTGCGCTACCCGGGCGCCAAGCGCTACTACGATCGGCTCGCCGGGCTGGAAATCGAGTCACGCTGGCCCACCCAGATCACTGACCTGGCCGAGTTGCTGCAAGCCCTGCAATGCTGGGCACTGGGTGCCGAGCGCGACGCCCTGTGTGCACTGGACAGCACCAGCGCACTGGCACCATTGGTTGACCTGGCAGAACCGGCCCGCGCCCTTGATGCGGACGTCTACCGGATCACAGCCGCTGTTACCCATGCCTACGATATGCTTGATCAGTTTGGCCTGCTGCCGGCACCGCAGAGTTCGGCAACCGCAATCGAAGCCATGGATGAGCCAGTCGCCGAAGAAGACACGCCGCCGCCAGCGGCATTCCACGGCGCGCCGCCAACCGAGTGGCTGCAGCGCGAGGAGCGGCTGAACCAGTGGCAGGACGAGCTGGAGCAGATGGAAGCCGGACTGCAGGTAGAGATGGATTCCGCAGCCATCAGCGCCGTCAACGACCAGGCCCTGACTCAGGAACAGGCAGACAACGCCAGCACCCGCGCGGTCGACCAGAACCTGCGCGCCAAGCAGCGCGAACGTGACACGCTGGAGCGGCGCATCAGCATCGAACAATCACGCATCGACCAGGGGCTTGGGCGCAAGGAGCCACATCGCGGCCCGAGCTATTTGTACGACGAGTGGAACTACCTTGAAAACCGGTATCTGCCGGGCTGGTGCCGCCTGTATGAAGAGCCGGCCCTGGATACCGCCGAAGATCAGATTCGCGCCATGCTCAACCGCGTCGCACCGCACGAGCAGGGTGTACGCGCCTGGTTCGGGGCGCTCGTCCAGTCGTGCCTCGAACAGGCCCGCGTCGTGGATGCGCTC